>CAYXQY010000005.1:30654-31506 GCA_964466525.1 uncultured Planctomycetia bacterium | reverse complement strand
CCTCAATTCATAGACTTTTGAAATGAGCACGATTTCTATTCTTGCAATTGTCCTCGCATCGTTCATATCTCTCCAGTCCGATGTATGCGCGGGTCCGTACCACATTCAATCATTGGACGGCGACGAGCTTGATCGGCTGATCTCATTTCAATCAACGTCAGAGATATTCCCGGACGCCTGGCGGGAGGAACCGTTTCAGGTGGAGGCCGAACCTGTGCCGGAACAACAGCGCCGGCGCGCGAAACGGGTCGTCCGCAGGGCGGTCAAGAACTATCCGGCGGAGTTGATTTCGAATTCCCTTGAGCATATTTACCTGCTTGGGGAACTCACCGTTTACCGGCGACAGCAATTTGCCGGTACCGCCCACGAAAACGCCGTGTACCTCGTCTTGCAACCGGAAAAAGATGGATTTTCTGATCGATTTATCAGGCGGAATTTCCACCGTGAATTCTCAACGACCCTGCTGAACCGGCACCGGGATCTGTTCCCGTTTGATCAATGGAAGGAAGTCAATGGCTCCAATCACTCGTACCTCGGCGGGAATTCGTGGGACGAACACGAATCCCGGAAAAACGAGGGAGGGGCCCGTGCGATCTCCACCGGGCAAACTTCGCTGTCCCTGACGGAGAATTCCTCCAAGCTGAAACGGGGCTTGCTCACGGAGTACTCCGCAAGTTCGCTGGAAAACGACGTGAACGAATACGCCGCACGCCTGTTCGACGGATCTTCACGATTCTGGAAAGTCGTGGAGGAATTCGACGGGGTCCGTCGGAAGTCGAAACTGGTCATCTCCTTTTATCGATCCCTGCACCCGAAATTAACCGAGGAATATTTTCGTGGTCACGAGGACTA
>CAYXQY010000005.1:4722-30644 GCA_964466525.1 uncultured Planctomycetia bacterium | reverse complement strand
AACCGGTGGCCTCAAACGGACGAACAATCAGCAGGAGGGCCGGCAGCAGTGTCAGGGCCGATACCAGAGCCACCACCATGGCAAGGGCCGTCAGCAGTCCAAACAGAACCGTCGGAATGAACTCCGACAGCGTGAGAATGATGAAGCCCATCACGATTGCCATCGTCGTATAGGCCAGCGCATGTCCGATGGAACCGTGCGTGCGGTGCATTGATTTCAGGTAACTTCCCGTTTCGTTCAACTCCTCCCGAAACCGGTGCAGGTAATGAATGGTATCGTCCAGCGCGATCCCCACGCTAATCGCGACGATCGTGATGGTCATCATGTCCAGCGGTATCCCGACCAGCCCCATGATCCCGAGCACGGTGAGTGCGGAAATGAGGTTCGGGACAATAGCGACGAGTGCAACCCGGACGGATTGAAACAGCACATACAGAAGAAGGCCAATGAGTAGCACCGTCAGACCGATTGTGTTGACCTGTGACCGGAACAGGGATTGGAGCATGTCGTTGTAGAGCACCATTAAGCCGGTCAGCCGGAACTGACCTTCGTCGATCAACCCTTTCTCCACAAGGTCTGTTCGGACCCTTTCGAGAAACGCATCCCGATTCAGAGACGGATTTGAATCGATGATCCGGCTCGTAATGCGGGCCTGATTCTGTTCCGTCGAGACGAAGGCGTCCAACAACTGGCTTTTAAACGTTTCGGGCATGCTGTCCAGAATAATCTGAAGTTCCATGGTATCAATTGATCCCCCACTCAAATCCTGACCGATCTTCCAGAGGGTCGCCAGCGACCGGGTTTTGCCCGTTTCATTCTGTTTGTCAAGATAATCATGGATTCGCTCGATGCGTTCCATCTTCGAAACCGTGTACCAGTACGTTTCGCGGTTCCCTTCCGGCTCCGACGCGTACTCCCCGAAGCCCGAGAAATCCGAATCCTCGTCCGAACCCGTCTGATCCGTTTCCTGTTCCTCCTTCCTTCCGGAGCCAAAGCTGACGATAATATCAAGCGGCGTTGTGCCCCCGAGTTTCCGGTCGATGAACTTCAGGGATTGATATACTTCGGAGGAACTTCGGAAATAATCAACAAAGCTGTTTTCCACCCGCAGCTGTGTAATACCGTACGCTGTTACAACGGAGACGAGCACCGCCAGCACGAGTATTGCATACGTTCCTTGCTCCGTCAGAAACGCAAAAATACCGGTCAGTTGGCCTGAAACGTCCTGTGAAGGGGTGGTTTCGACAGTGGAAGGAAACACCGCAAGCCCTGCCGGGAGAAACAGAAATGTTGTCAACAACGAGAGAAACACCCCGAGAATCATGATCCAACCGAAGGTAATCACGGGGAGCAATCCACTGATCAACAGCGAGGAAAACCCCGCGGACGTCGTTAAAACAGCGTACAGACAGGGGGTGAAAGCCCTTGTACTGGCGATTGAAATCCATGTTTTCTCCTCTTCCCCGGGCCTCTTTTCACGTACTTCCCGGTACCGCACGATCACATGAATGATCAGCGCCACCGTGAAAATTAACTGTAACGACACGAAGTTGGACGAAACCACCGTGACTTCCCATCCCAGGAATCCGAGCAGTCCAATCATCGTAGCCGCCGACAGCAGACAGGTCATCATCGGAAGCACCACCCACCGCACGCGACGCAGCAGGACCGCCAGCATCAGGGCCAGCATGACCAGGATTCCGATTCCGAAAATCCGCAGGTCGGATTTGATATACGAAATGATGTGGTCGACGATGACCGGTACACCTCCGAGGCTGAACTGTTCGCCGTTATTGAACGAGGACAGAATGGACCGGAGGCGATCAATTTGAGTTTGTCGGTTTTCCCGGACCGACCGCTGCATCCGTTGATACTGTTCCGTCACACGTTCCAGTTCTTTTTTCTCCCTCCCGGACAGGCCGCCGTCCTGATACATTTTGTTCTGCAGCTCCAGCCGTCGCTTCTGCAACTCCTCGTACCGCTCGTTGGTCTCGAAATTAACCTGCATCGCAGTGACGGTGAGGTCGGAACTCACGAGGGCGTCTCGATAAAGGGGGCTGTTCCGCAGTTCCTTCCGCGCCATTTCCTTATTCACACCGGGATCTTCGAGGGTTTTTATGCGATCCTCCAGTTCACTCAGTGGACCCGGCGGGTTCTTCAGAAGCGGGACGTCCAGAATCGACACCACCGATTCGACGCCCTGAACCTCCCTGAGTTTTGAGCGAACTGCCGTTAGCCGTTCCAGGGACTCTTCCGACAGGAGATCCCCCTCCGGCTGATACGTCACAATGACGGAAGATTGCCGTTCGTATCGGTGGGAGATTTCACGGTAGTACCGCAGGTCTTCATCCTGCTGAAGCACCAGCGTGTCACCGGACGCTTCGATTTCGAAGTGCGGAATGTACGACATCACCCATCCGGCGGCCAGAAGAATGAGTGCCAGCGATATCCATGGAAAGGAGAGGAGGACCCGATCGTAAAAGGTGGATACAAATGACTCCCCCGTCACGGGTTTACGGTATTGATCTGGCATAAATGAGTTCGTTCAGGAAAGATGAAGCACCCGGGAAAGGCAGTTGGTCAGGTGGGCCGATAAAACAGAGAACAACCAGGATGGAACATAATACGATCCGGAAGGACCGCCACATAGAAATTGTTATTTCTCGTCCGGTTCTTCCGAGTTCTTCTCTATTTTGCTTTTCATCTTATCGAGGAGTTCGTCGAAGGAGTGATCGTTCAGGAAATCCCGGTACTGAGAGTGATACGACTTCACCAGGCTTACCCCTTTTATTTTGACGTCAAAAATTTTCCAGACGTCCTCCACGTCCGTATCTTCCTCAGACTTCGGTTGCTGACGATACAACCTGTACTCCACCTCCACATCCTGGTCCTGAAAATCCATCACCGTTGGTATGTAAATTTTATCGCCCCCCTTCTGTTCCGGTTCTTCATATTCCACGTTCACTTTCGTAACCTGCCCCATCTTGTCGATGTACGAACTTTTGATCACACGTTTGAACAGGGATACGTACCGTTCCCGTTGCGTTGAGTTCAGCCGGGGCCAGTGGGTTCTGCCGAGCACCAGCTTGGCCATGAGCTGATGGTCGAAAAGGGGGTCCGTGACCTGTTCGATTCGCTCTTTTTTCTCCTTGCTGGACAGCTCTTCGTTCCGAAGGATATCGAGAACGGTCTGAATTTGTGACCGGACCATCCCTAACACCCGTTCCGTCTCCTCCTCCTGTGCCTGAACGGACATCTGTCCCCATCCGATTCCCGTCACGACCAAGAACGAGGTTACAACGAATACCTTATAATTTGTCATCTGGATATCTCCTCTTTGCGATTTTGGTGGTAAAGATTTCGAAAGAGAACATACGGATCAAGCGCTTCCTCCTTCTGACGATCATAGACGCCCAGCATGCGTAACGAGGCCACGTTCACACGATACACCCCTCGCACTCCAATTTGAAGGTAAAACGGTTGAATATACGATATCGGATGCAAATACCCGTCCGGGACCAGCCCTGCCGCGTCACGGAGGTTCGACGGGCCCAGCAACGGTAACGTCATGGGAAATCCCGGCCCAACCCCCCAGACCGCAAGCGTCTGTCCGAAATCCTCTTCGTTTGGCTTCCAGCCGATCCAGTGTTTCGCGGGATCAAACAGTCCACCCACCCCCACCGTCGTGTTCACCACGAACCGTCCCGTCTCACGCCCTGCTCCCTCAATTTCCAGCTGCAACAACGAATTCACGAATCGCACAGGGTACCGCACGTTGTGAAATGCGCGATCCACCGCTTTTCGAACCGGTTCCGGTCCGACCACTTTCCAACCTTCCGCAACGGGTTTGAGCGCATACAAATAAAACGTATCGTTTACCTGAAACATGAAACGATTATATCCTTCAAGGGGGTCATATCGGTCCTCGCTACGCTCCTGGCCGGCCGACTCGTACTCCTCTTCGAACGATTCGAATCCGGGGGTCTCATCGGGTGCCTCGGTCGGGCCGTTTCCCGGTTTCTCGGTATCCGATGATCCTGCCGTCTGTGACTGGTCGGTCGAAATTAACCCATTTCTGTCGTCCGACTCCCGATCTTCATCCGCAAGCGCAAGACCGACCTCCTCCACTGATACCGATTCCCTGTAATACGCGATCGTATGGTTTCCGTTTTTATCGGATGTCACAGTGTCTCCCGGGGCTCCTGCATCCGGGACCGAAGAACATGCGACAACCGGAAACATACACACCATCATGGCTGTACAAACCTTTGTTCTCCCGGAAACCCTCCAGAGCAGATTCATCATTCGCGTGTAAAACCGTTTCATACCAGGCATGAAATCCATATGTTCCTGAATGCACCGAGACTCAATGAGATACGTTGCTGAACTGGAGAACCGTCAAGCGTGAAGCGCTATCGGAGATCGCACCACGGTTCCTCGTCACTGACATCCACCGTATCCGGCGGATCCGCATCCGCCGGAAACAGAATGGCAAGCATACGCATCGTCTCCTCCCCGCTGTTGTAACTGGCGTGTACCATACCGGCCGGAATGTGCACGGTATCTCCCTGTTCCATCTCGTATCGTTCGTCTTCCAGCCACTGTTCAAGTGACCCCGACAGGAGATAGATCAGCTCCTCCATGTTCGGATGTTTGTGAAACGGATGGGCACCCCCTTCCGGAAACTCCCCGACCACAGCCAGGAGATTGGCGCCCTTCACCAGATCCGGTCGGACGTACCAGTGATGGTCCCGTCCGTTCATGGATTCAAACTGCGTTTGATCGGCTCGTACAACCCGTGTGCTATGTGATTGATTTGATTGATCCCGGTCAGATATGCCTTTCATGTATCGTCGGAAAACTGAATGAACAATTTGTAAACGAAGCATATTTTAATGCGGCAGGAAAACCGCCGCTCCCGATATAGTTGTAGGCAAATGCCGGTGCTGAAAATAGTTGCCAGCAGGTTGCCGTCGGGTCTTCGTGCCTCGCAAGAACAGCCGCTCCTTGAAAAGCGTAATGTCGATAGGCGACCAGCGTTTTCATCAGCGTAAATTGCCAGCAGGGATGCTGGCGCTCCATTTAAATCGTTCGCATGGTTGGATGTGATGGAAGGAAGACGAAGCTCACGATGTGGATCATATTCGATCAGATCCGGTTTTTACTCTTTCTCCGGTTTGGCGGCCCATCTCACCGAGTTCACGAGGATTTGCCTGTAATCCGGTTGTTTGTGTGCACGACCATCATGTCCGAGCGTATTACAGACAATCCGTCCGTTGAACGCGTTTACGGTCCAGATGACGGGGTGCGTTTCGTTTTCCTTCTCGTGCGTTCCCCGTGCGAGAACGTTGATGGGCGGTCCCTCCTGATCATGTTCGAACCGGTACAGTTCATCCGTAATCTTAAACGTGTCATTCACATCCTTCATGACCGGGTGCTCGGTTCCGGCCCCACGAACCGTAAACGGAGAGGTGTGCACGTGACCGCTCGCTCCCCCGGAGACCAGTTGTCTGTTGTACTCCGGCCAGTCCCCCCAGTTATACCATGTGGCGGCGTGGCTGATCACCAGTCCACCGCCCTGCTTGACAAACTCGAAGATGGACTCCCGTGTGCTCTCGTCGGGAATTGACTTGTTGTTTGCCAGCAGCAGTACGTCAATTGCTCCGAGTGCCGGTTTGACTCTTGAGGGATCCTCCGTATACGTGGCGTGCACCCCTGCCTCTTTCAACGTTTTCACATCCCGCTGACCGTACCACTTCTGGAAATCATGGGCGGATCCACCGCCGAGAATCAGTACGTCCAGCTGCTTATCCCGGGCATCAAGTGGGGCCATCAATCCAGCACCGGTCAAAAAGATAACCAGTGCAACAAATTTGAACGGGCCAAACGAACAACGAGAAAAACACGTGTCCATGGGAAGGTGTATCTTAACTGGAATTCAAATTAAGAATAACATTGAAAACACACGGAGCGTTCTGGAGCCGTGAATCGACGACGATTATACATCACAGACCTGTACGCCGTGTCTCAGCGCGGCCAGCTCATCGTCCCAGGTCGGAATAAATTCCTGCGCCACGTACCCGTCGAACCCCGTGTCAAGTATTTTCTTCATGATCGGGGGATAATTGAGCTCCTGTGTGTCGTCAAGTTCGACGCGGTGAGGAACGCCCGCCGTATGATAATGTCCAATCACGTCCTGATACGCTTCTATACGACGGATCAGATCACCGTTCATCATTTGAACGTGATAGACGTCGAACACAAGTTTCATATTTTTTGACCCAACCCGGTTAATCAGGTCCACACAGAAATCGACGTCATCCCCGAAATATCCCGGGTGGCCCCGCATGGGAGGCTCCCCGCGGGTGTTCAGGTGTTCAAGACAGAGGTTCACGTCGTGTTCCTCCGCGTATCCGATGACGTCTTTCCAGCACTCCACACAGTTCTTCGCTCCTTTTTCACGGGGCATGTCATCGTCCGCGAATCCGGTAAACGTGAAGACGTTCGGTGAATCATAAGCATCCGCCACCTCGATGGCCTCCTTCAATTTAGACCTCACCATGTCATGGTTTTTTCGGCGGACGGGTCCTTTCTTAAAGGGGTGACTTCTCACAATTGAAATATCCAGACCCGCCGCCTTCGCTCTGTCATGATGCTCGTGATCAATGCCCTCGATGGCACGCATCCCCATGTTCGAACAGGCATCAATCAACTCATCAAGGGACGTATCCTGAAAGCACCAGGCTTCGACGGAATGATTAATTCGTCCATTCTTAATTTTGTAGTCGGGAGGCGGTGCATCTTCGGGCGTCTCTCTGCCGGTTGGAGCCCCGAACGCACGGCTTCCTGATAAAAACGTGCCGGCTGTTGCAGCCGTTGCTCCGGAAATAAATTCCCGTCTGCTGACGTCATCCATGTCACCACTCCTTTACGTACTCAAAAAATTGCTCTGGATTATATGTTTTTCATCACTGGGGATCCAGCGACGCAACATGTGTGTTCAAGAACCTCTTCCTTCATTTTATACAGCATCCTGAGTGAAGTTGAAATTCCCGATCCATCCTTCAACGAGAACAACCTGTATTACTGTCGTTCCTTCTTCAGGAAAAAATCTTCTCAAGAGTTGGGTCCATCGTTTCTTGATTTATCCTGCACTGCTTCGGACAACCGGCGGATTCGCCCGAGTCCATGTACGTGTGTCGTCCGGTTTTCGATCATTCATGTCGCAAACCGCCAGGATGAGCTCAAAGCAGACGCCCTTCTACACGGCGTGTAATTGTATGGACAGAGGACGTTTCCAGCAGTCTCTCCGGGACGATCCAATTTCTCCCCGGTGATCACCGCAGTTCATCTACCAGTGAGTTTCTCGCTGGCACCAAACATTTTCAACTTCCGGCCCATATTCTTCTCACTCGCCTTTTCGTAGAGCATATGTGCGGCCGCGGTCGTCTCGATGCCGGTTCCCCCGCTGTCAAACAGTGTAATTTCATCGGGGGAGGTTCTACCGCGAGCACGTCCCGCTACGATGTCGCCCAGTTCCGCGTGAATGTGGTCATCGTCGATCTTTTCCTCGTCCCGGGCGAGCAGGAACGCCCCGGCATCCTCACGCACCCGTTCCGCAAGGTCCGGAACGTACGTGGCCCGTGCCACCGTCGTCCCATCCACTTCCCGGCGCTTGCGATGGTACTGTCCCATTGCCGTAATATGCTCGCCCCCCTGAAGTAACGTACCATCGAACACCGGATCCGGTGAGGTGGTGGCCGTGATAATGATGTCCGCTTCGTGAATGGCTTCCCCGGATGACACAACCGCCCGAACGGAGGCGTCGATATGTTGGTCCATTTCAGCAGCAAATTCCCTGCGATGTTCCGCTGTTGGCGAATATACTCGCACCGTTTCGATCGACCGTACCTGAACGACACACTTCAACTGGCCCCTTGCCTGAGGACCACTTCCGATTAACGCGACACGGCTCGATTCAGGGCGCGCCAGTTCATCAACCGCCACGGCCCCTGTAGCACCGGTCTTAAACGGGTTCATCGACGACCCGTCCAGGACGGCCAGCAACCGCCCGGTTTCAGCGTCAAACAGCGGGGTAAGAAAATAGGCGTCCCCGTCCCGGAAGCCCGCCGAGTACATGTACCCTCCCATCACACCGGTTTCCGGAAGAATTGCCATGTACGAGGTCATCATGCCGGACGGGTCCTCCCGATAAACCCGTTCACGTGTGCTGGCATCCCCTCCGGACCCGCGCTCGGCGTACCCACGCCGAACGGCTTCCACGTATTCCGCAGGGGAAGCGAGACCTTCAATCTCTTCTCCGTTGACATAAACCGGGGTAATCATGACGACCCTCCCCCGCCCCGGGACTCCGATTCTTCTCTCCGTTTTTTCAGGTCCTTCAGACGATTGGATGCCTCCTGCTGGAATTCTCCACCGATCTTCCTCGCTTGCTCATAGTGCCTGAGCGCCCTCCCGAATCGTTCGGTTCGTTCGTACAGGTATCCGAGGTAATAATGCGCTTCCGCTCGAACCTGCTGCTCCGTGGGAGCTCCCCTCCTGTCGAGTACGTTCTGCAGTTCGTTGATGGCAGCGTCCCACTCCTGTTGCAGACCAAGTGCTCTTGCCCGTACCAATCGGCATCGAACACAGTCCGGAAAACGTTTTACGGCTCGTTTCATTTCCTCCAGTACCTCCTCGTATTGATCCGAACGCACAAGGGCCTCTCCGAGACGAGCAAACGTATCCGGATCAGGCCGTTCCCGCAGTGCCTTCCTGAACTGTTCGATGGCCTTTTCAAGCTGGTTGTTCGCCAGCCTGATACGTCCCATAAGAACATGAGCGTCGGGAAAGGTGATTTGTTCCCGATCCAGAATCTCAAGCAGTGTGGTTCCCGCGATCATTGGACTCGACAGGTCTCCATCCTGTTTCGACCCGGACGACCTCATTTCAAACAGGTACAGTGCGTGCAGGTAATCAAGGTAAATCCGGCTGGACAACGGTACTTTTCCTCTGGACTGATGCTTCAGTCGGTCCAGTGCTTCCGTCCGAGCGCCCTGATCCCACAGGACCTTTGCCCTCCAGTACGGGACGAGAAACGACGTGGACCTTTCCTGTGTAACGTTGAAAAGCGGAACAAATCCAACCAGACCAACAATCATCACCGGGAAAATCCAGGCAAGGGACGTAATGTGGAGCCGCTGAACGGAGATCGCCAGGTAAAGCAGTCCGCCACCGGCCAGTACGGAAAGCAACGGCACGGTCGGTAATCGACCACGGACCGTGGGTCCCACCAGAAGCGGACCGATCAGCAACCCCAGAATAGTCAGGACCAGACAGGTCGACGTACCGCCCCGCCAGAACGAACGCCCGACACCAATGCCCCCGAGAATCACAAAAAACCCGAATGGAATCAGGGGAACGGAAAACAACCACGAACGATCCTTCAGTTCTGCAACCGGTTCCGTGTTCTCCACCGCGTAATTCGTCATGACATAATACAGTTTCCTGAGCGTTGTCTTTAGTACGTCCGAGGGGTGATTTACGACATAATCCAGGGTTTTCCGGAAATAGTAATAATTCTTGTGCACCGGGTGATTTTCCTTGATTTTCCGGGCCATCCGCTCGATCCGATCGTGTCGCAAACCCGGCCGGGCAGGCGCCGTTCCATCGCTTCCCGGCCCCGTGCCGGCATAAACCGACGAACCGGCATCCCCTTCCAGGAGCAACCCGCCCCGGCCGTGCCCCCTCGTCATGGTGAGGTGATTGGCATACAGCACTGCTCCGGTCGTAACGATGAGGGGCAAACACCACAGGCAGATCCCTGCAACGCGCTGTCCTGCCGACCAGTCGGTACAGAACAGGAACCAGATCAGGACGGCCGGCACGACAAATAGCACGTGCGCCGACACAGCGCAGGCGAGGGCAAACCAGCAGCCCGCCCCCGCGATCCATTCCCAGCCCGGTCGAGTCAATCGATCCGAGAACACAAGAAAAAGCACCCCCAGTGCAACGAACAGCCCGATCCAGACGGTCGGTTGGGGCCGCGCCTCCAGAACGATCCAGTCCGGATGAAACAGAAAAAGCGTACCCCCGAAAACGGCGGGGTACGGACCAAATAACACGTGACCGAGCCAGAACACAATACCCGCCGTACACAGTCCCGCGAGAGTCTGGAGCACGTACAGCGGAACAATTGGGTCACCGAACAGCGCGTGAAGCGTATAATTCAGATACGCGTAAAACGGCATCTGATCCCGTACGCCGGACCAGGGGTCTCCCCGGGCAATGTCCCGGGCCCATTCCTGATACTCCGCGGCGTCGAGCACGGTGCTGAAAAAGAGGGGGTCCTGCCGAACCAGCGCAATGTAAAGCAGTCGAACCACCAGAGCGGCCAGGAACAGCAGCGTCACCAACTGCCATTTCGATCGGAAAGACCCCCTCTTTCCGCCCGTCGCTTCTCCCTGTTCGTCGTTCTTTGAATTACCGCCGGCAAGCGACGTTCCCGTGGATTTTCCGGTAGCCGCGATCATTTACGTACGTTCCTTAAATCATATATTCATTCGAATTGGAATAGGCGTCTCAACCCCCCGAAACAAGCGAGCCCCGTAAGACGGGATCATTTCACGTCCGCCCATGTATCGCCCCTGTGCATTTCAACGTCCAGCGGAACCGACAGATCCATCGCCGACGTCATGTTGCCCTCCACCAGCGGTTCGACCTTGAGCAGTTCGTTCTCCGGCACCTCCAGCACGAGCTCATCGTGAATCTGTAACACCAGCCGCGCCGAAAGATCCTGCTCGTCAAGTGCCCCGGCAACGTCGATCATGGCGAGTTTAATCAGGTCGGCCGCAGAGCCCTGGATGGGGGTGTTGATCGCCGTCCGTTCGGCGAACGACCTCGTGTTGTAGTCGTCGGAGTTGATCTCCGGAATGTCCCGGCGACGATCGAGCAGGGTGGTCACGTACTCCTGTTCGCGGGCCCGTTCCACGATTTCCTCCATGTACTGTTTCACACCGCTATACCGTTCAAGATAGTCGTCGATGTAATTCTGAGCCCGATCCGTGTCGATGTCCAGTCTCTGTGCAAGACCGTAGGCGCTGATACCGTAAACGATGCCGAAATTGATGGTCTTGGCCGTCTCCCGCAGCTCCTGGTCCACGTCCTCAATCGACACGTCGAACATGTCCGCGGCGGTCGCCCTGTGAATGTCCTTTCCGCTTCGGAACGCTGTTGTCATACGTTCGTCCCCGGACACGTGAGCCAGCACCCGGAGCTCCACCTGAGAGTAATCCGCGGAAAGCAGCTTCCAGCCGTCCTCGGCCACGAACGCCTCACGAATCCGACGTCCCTCCTCCGTTCGAACCGGAATGTTCTGCAGGTTCGGCTCACTGCTGCTCAACCGGCCGGTTTCCGTCCGCGCCTGGTGGAACTCCGTGTGCAGGCGTCCGGTTTGCTCATTGACCAGTTGCGGAAGCTTGTCTGCGTAGGTATTCACCAGTTTCGACAAACTGCGGTATTCGAGCATCAGGGACGGAACGGGATGTTCGTCGGCGAGTTCACGGAGCGTGTCCGCATCCGTTGAGTACCCGGTTTTGGTTTCCCGAACCGGCTCCAGGCCGAGCTCCTCAAACAGCACTTCCTGCATTTGCTGAGTGGAATTCAGGTTAAACTCCCGCCCCGCTTCCTCCCAGACTTGCTCCTCCAGTTCTTCAAGCTGATCGTTCAACTCCTCCCGCATGCGTTTCAACCCCTCCGGGTCCAATCGAATACCGGTGAGTTCCATGTCCGCCAGTATGGAAATAAGCGGCCGTTCGACCTCCTCGTACAGGTCGTTCATTTCCTGTTCGTGGAGACGATCCGCCAGTATGTCCGCCACCTCACGAGTGGCGGTCACGTCCTCGCAGGCGTAACGTGCCACGTCCTCCACGGCAACCTCCCGCAGTGTGTTGGACGTCCCCAGTATCTCCTCGTACGGAATCATGGTGTGATCCAGCAGCGTTCGTGACAGAAAGTCGAGGCCGTGGCTTGAACGGGTCGGTTTCAGTACGTACGAGAGCAGCATGGTGTCATATCGAATGCCGTCCAGTGGAATCGACGCCCGTCTCAGAAATTTGAGGTCAAACTTTAAATTCTGACCGGTGACGGGGAGGTCCGACGAAGCGAAGAGCGGTTCAAGCTCCTGAACAACCCGCTCGTGACCCAGCTGACGGTCCGATCCCGGTCCCGTGTGCCGGGTGGGAACGTAATACGCCTCGTCCTCCAGAGCGATGGCAAACCCGATAATTTCGTTCTGAAAGGGATCGAGCCCGTCCGTCTCCAGGTCCAGGACGAACTGTCCCTGCTCCTCCATTCGATCCGTGAGAGCGGAAAGTTCGTCCTTCTCCGTGATCGTATGATACGTGTCCTCGTTCAGCGTTCGCTCGGGCGGCAATTTTTCGAGTAGCCGGCTGAACTCCAGCTCCCTGTAAATGGCCCGTAACCGGTCGGTATCCCGCTCATCTATCGTCAAATCCTCTATTTTCCGGTCCACCGGCACGTCCGATCTGAGTTGAATTAGATCTTTATACAGGGAGGCTTCATCGGATGCGTCCTTCATCGCATTCCGAATCCGTGTGGATTCAATTTCATCCGTCCGCTCCAGCGCCTCTTCCATCGTGTCAAACTGCTTCAGCAGCTTTGAAGCACTTTTCTTTCCGATGCCGGAGATCCCGGGGATATTGTCACTGTTATCACCGACCATGGCCAGATAGTCCACCATCTGTTCCGGTTCGGTTACGTCATATCGTTCCAGCACGTATTCCCTGTCCATTTTTCGGTTTCGCATGGTGTCGTACATGTGGACCCGGTCATTAATGAGCTGCGTCAGGTCCTTGTCCGAACTGACCAGTACAACCTCATCCCCCTGTTTCTCCGCCTCCCGAGTCAGGGTGGCAATTACGTCGTCCGCCTCGTAATCCTCCACGGACACACGGGGGATGCCCAGTGCATCAAGGATTTCGTGCACGTACGGAATCTGCTCGACGAGCTCCTCCGGGGTCTCGTCCCGATTTGCCTTGTAATCTTCGAACATGTCTTTCCGGAACGTGTCTCCATCCGGATCAAACACCACAGCGATATATTCGGGATCATCCTCATCCAGCAGTCGCTGGATCATGTTGATGAAATTATACGCCGCCCCGGTCGGCACCCCCTCCGAGTTGCGCAGGTCCCCCATGGCGTGATATGCCCGAAACAGATAGGAGGACCCATCCACAAGATAAATGGTTCTGGACATGACCCTTTCCCGTGCATTTGCTGAGCGAATACTTCTACATTGTATCCGCGAGGTCGTACCAATTAAAAAATTGTCACGGCCAGCTCGAAAGCAAAATCTCGTGACCCCATTTTTAGTACCTTCCCCTCGGGAATCCCCTGTGAAATGAGCGTTTTTCGCGTCCGGCCCGGAGCAGAAAAAATGTTGAATCCAGCGAGCGGGCTGAATAAACTACTCTTTGTGCCCGACTCGACTTAACGATCCGCTTCGTCCTTCCTGTTGCTTCTTATTAATGACAAAATATGGATAGCTCACTGGAGAGTCCCACATGGAAAAAGCAATTTCACCAGATGAGTTCCTCGTGTTTTGCTGCCCTGATATTTGTTACATTGACCTGTGCGATCCATGCACAATCCTCAAACTCAAGGGTGAACGACCCGGTTGAGCCGGTTTCCTCGGACTGGTCAGATTGGTATCGACCGGTGGAGAACCCGGTTTTTACCACCGAGCACGGCAATAACCACGACGCCGTCCTGTTCGTTGACCGATCCATGGCATATCCGTACCGGCTCATCGTGAGCCATGAATCGTCAGGGGCCGACCTCTGGCGAACGAAAAACTTTTCGTGGAACAGTTCCTCATGGGAACTGGTCTCCGGAGAATACAACATCGCCGGACACTACGAATACGACGACGGCGTGCACGTGGATGGAACTTATTATATCTACGAGCAGGGAAACGTCTATACGTTTGCAGGATCTCTTAAAGAGGCGAATGGAAACTGGAAGAAACGCGGGACGTTTCCCGACGCGATCGACGACATCGGGGTGTACTACGAAGACGGCCTGTTCCACATTTTCGGCGAATACGGTTCGTTTCCACACGGACCGGACGGAACGAGCCTTGCCCACTACCGGTCCTCGACCGGCCTCGGCAACTGGGAACGGGTCGACAAACAGGCGGTCGACCCGAACCCCGACGGGGGAGACAAATACGGGGTCGGGGATCCCACCATTACAAAAATCGAGGGTAAATATTACATTTACTGTGACCTGGAAACCGGTGAATACCCGTACCGGATCACCGGCTGGAGGTCGGACGCCATAAGTGGACCATACGATTACATGGGGCAACTCATGCTTCCGCGCTGGGACAAGACCGAACATTGGGATAACCACCGGGTACAGGACCCGGACATCGCTTACATTCCGGATCTAAATCGTTTCGCTATCGTCTGTAATATGAAGGACCACGACGGAAATCCGGGAGGAGAGTTCCCTCATCTGGGGGAAAATAACACCCGGGTAATCGGATGGTTCTACAGCAAGAAAAAACGCACCGATCAAAACGAATAGACTTTTCCTGTCCTGTAATTCTGTCTTTCGTCGTACATGGGCACGGGGGACACGAATCTGATTGAGCATCCTTGAAAATCGGATCAATCAACACCGGGAGTCGTTTCACAAAAGGCCTTCGTCATCCCTTCCCACCGACCACGACATCGAAAGAAAACATGGACGACCGAGCTTCTAAACCGGATAAATCTCCGGTGAAATGATTCCGAAACATCGCCCATCCCTCCTTACCCTATCTACCACACCACTCGTGCCGGGTTAACTCAGATTTTTTGACAATGAAGCCTTCCAGACGGTTTCGGAAGGCCCAAAACGACCCTGTTGAAATGAACGGAGAACTGATCTTCTTACGGTTTTGTGTTTCTATCAACCGTAAACAAATCGACCGGGGCAGGCAGTTCAGCCAACCTTCCTCTTCACCGCAGAGTCCAATAATCGATCGCCGGTCAAACCTTTGTACTGGATTCTTTCACCTTGAAAACCCCGTGTACCATACGTAATAATTCAGTTCTTATATCCCTTCCGTTTTCCCCGGAACGTTCCACGAACACATCCCACTTTTTCTCTTTTTTTAACGACTGAAATAACAGAGTGATATGACCGAGCAACAAGCAACCATTACCTGGCTGGGTCACGCGACCCTGCACATTGAAACACCCGAAGGAAATCAGGTTCTCATCGATCCCTGGCTGGATAACAATCCGGGGCTTCCGGAGGACTTCGACGGAATCAGTTCCCTCGACGGACTCGTGCTGACGCACGGCCACTTCGATCACGCCGAGGACGCAATTCACCTTGCAGGTGAATTTCAGCCGCAGGTGGTTGGCATATTCGAAGTTGCCACCTGGCTGGAAAACAACGGCGCTGAAAACGTGGTTCCGATGAACGAAGGGGGAACCTTTTCGTCCGAAGAACTGAACGTCGAACTCACGGCAGTTCACGCCCAGCATAGTTCCTGTGTAAAAAACGACGACAACACCCTGGGCCCCGGTGGGGATCCACTTGGCTGGGTCATCGACTTTTCCAACGGACGGACCCTGTATCACACCGGCGATACAAACGTGTTCAGCGACATGTCCCTGATCCGTGAACTGTACGACCCGGACCTGGTCATTATGCCGATTGGCGATCATTTCACGATGGGACCGAGAGAAGCGGCGAAGGCCATGGAGTTGATCGACGTGGATCGGGTCGTTCCGGTACATTACGGAACGTTTCCCGTACTCACCGGCACACCGGAAGCGCTTGAAGAGGAAGTGGGTGCGAAACGAGCGTCCGCCATCGAGGCGATCGATCCCGGTGAGTCCGTATCACTGTGAGAAAAACACGGATCATCGCAACCATCGGACCCGCGAGTTCGGATCGTGAGACCCTGCTGGAAATGATCCAGGCCGGAGCGGACGGATTTCGCATCAATTTTTCACACGGTTCGAAATCCGCCCGGGAAACACTCGTCGAGGAATCTCAAGCGGCCATCAAACAATCCACCCGTCACGTGTCCCTGATTCAGGACCTGACCGGACCACGGGTTCGTACCGGAAAAGTAAAAGGAGGGGGTTCCGTTGAGTTAATCGAGTCATCAACCGTTCAGCTCGTCGGCGGTGACGCGCCCTGCACATCCCGTCGCATCTCCATCTCCCCCGATCGGGTACTGGACGACATCAATGTCGGTGAACGCATTTACATCGACGAAGGATTGCTGCAGCTCGAGACCGCAGCCGTCGGTGAGCAGGCCATCGAATGCGAGGTGATCAGCGGGGGAGAACTGAAGTCCAACAAGGGGGTAAACCTGCCCGACTCCCGACTGAAGAGCCTGCCGGCGCTGACCCGCAAGGACCGTCGTGACCTCGAGGAGGGCCGGGAAGTGGCTTACCACGCGATCATGCAATCGTTCGTCCGGAAGCCGGAAGACGTCGTCGCCCTCCGCGAATGCGTGGAGGACTGGGAGACCGACCCGCTGATCATTGCGAAAATCGAGACGGCCGAAGTGCTGGATCACCTCGAAGACGTGGCCCGGGAAGTGGACATGATGCTCGTGGCCCGTGGGGACCTGGGTGCGGAAATTGAACTTGAAAAGGTCCCCGGAATGCAGAAGAAAATCGTCAACGTGTCCCATCGTTTCGACGCAGGGGTCATCACCGCCACGCAGATGCTTGAAAGCATGGTGAACAACCCGATCCCGACACGGGCGGAGGTCAGCGACGTGTCCAACGCCATCCTTGACGGTACCGGAGCGGTTATGCTCTCCGCCGAAACCGCCGCGGGATCCTACCCGGTCCGTTCCGTCAACCGCATGCACCGGATCGCAACGACCACCGAGGACGAACTCTTCCCGTTCGGACACGAAAAATACCAGATCATGACCGGCTGGCGCCCGTACCTCAAAGCCAGCGTAAAAGGAGGGATCAGCATGGCGGAAGAACTGAATGCGGATGCGATCGGGGTGTTTACACGGACCGGACTGACCGCCGTTCTCACGTCACAGCACCGGCCACACGCCGATATCCTGGCCTTTTCCGACGATCATCTTCTGCTGCATAAACTGAACATCAACTGGGGTGTGGTTCCCATTGGGTTTACGTATCCAAACACCCTTGAAATGATGTTCTCCAAGGCGATGCAGTCCGCCGTCAAGAGGGAGTACCTGACGGAGGGGGACGTCATCGTGTTTATCGCCGGAACCCAGAAAGCCGTTGAAGCCGAGAACCTGGTTACGGTTCGGGAAGTCTGACGTCCAATTACTCCGTGTTCCATTTTTTTCGATTTCCACTGTTTACCATGAACCAGAAAACGTCCGCCGACTTCGATCAGATGGTAACGTACAAAAAGCGCATACAGTTCTGGCTGATCGCCCTGTTTATCGGGGTGATACTGGGTTTTCTTATTCACAACAACTTCGATCCGTCCGCTTCCCGGGCGGCAGACAACGAACGGAACCTGACCCAGGACGAACTGATCGAAGCGGGAGCCCCCTACCGGAAAAACGCCAAAATATTCAACAAGGTATCCCGGTTTGTCCAGCCCTCTGTGGTGAATATCAGCACGAAAACACCGGAGTTCAATTTCTGGGGCATGCCACGGAATCGCGAGAGTGAGGGAACCGGGGTCATCCTTGACCGGAAAGGTCACATTCTCACCAACCATCACGTGGTAAAGGGACGTAACTCCAGCATACAGGTAACCCTGTCCGACGATCGCGTGTTTCAGGCGGAGCGAGTGGGATTCGATACGTTGATGGACCTCGCCATCGTAAAAATTGACGCCGACAACATTACCCCGGCCAAACTCGGGGACAGCCAGGGACTCCGCGTGGGACAGTGGGTTCTCGCGATTGGCAGTCCGTTCGGGCTGAATCAGTCCGTGTCAACCGGTATCATCAGCGCCCTGGATCGTGGTCAGGGGCGACTGCCCAACTCGTCCGAAGGATACATCCAGACCGACGCATCAATTAATCCCGGAAACAGCGGAGGCCCCCTCGTGAACCTGAAGGGGGAGGTCATCGGAATCAACACCATGATTCTTTCCCAGAGCGGAGGCAGTCAGGGGGTTGGATTTGCCATTCCGGTTAACAGCGCACGGCGAATCATCGAGCGGATGAAACAGGAAGGCCGCGTGGAATGGGGGTATCTGGGGCTGCAGACCGCCAACCTCACGAAAAATGACCTGCCGGTCATTCGCCGGACCATCAAGAAAAAATACAACGTGCTTGTTCGATCCCGCGAAGGACTCTTAGAGGCACTGAAGTTGGATGAACCCAGCGGTGTGATTGTACTGGACGTCGACCGTAAAATTCCCCGTACACCCGCACAGAAAATTGGCCTGAAACCGCTCGACGTAATTCGGTCCTTCAACGGGAAACCGGTCGACCGATCCAGTGATTTACGGAGCCGAATCCTGAATTCCAGACCGGGCGAAACCGTCACGATGAAAATTATTCGACAGGGAGAAGAAGTCGACGTCGATGTAACAGTCGGCCGGCGACGGTCATGAGGTTGACACTGCCGACGGTCCCTCGCAGCCCGAGTCCAACAACATGCCGTTGGACCAATCGGTCTAATACTGGTATCATACACTTACATTTTGAACTCGTTCAGAACAAATCATGACAGAAGCCGTCTATCCCGGCAGTTTTGACCCGGTCACATATGGCCACCTGGACGTCATCAACAGGGGCCGGGAAATATTTGAGCACCTCATCGTCGCGGTTGCTCAGAACCGGGACAAAGAGGCTATTTTCTCACTGGAGGAACGGGAGGAAATGATCCGAACACAGGTGGGCCACCACGACAACGTCACGGTGGATTCGTTTGAAGGACTCGTCGTGGAGTATCTTGAAGATCAGGGGATTCGCGTGTTACTCCGGGGCATTCGAACGGTCTCGGACTTTGAATACGAATTCCAGATGGCCCTTACCAACCGGACGTTCAACGAGAAAATCGAAACGCTTTTCATCATGCCCGACGAACAGTACTCCTTCATCAGTTCACGGCTGATCAAAGAAGCGGTCAGCCTTGATGGAGACGTGTCCGAATTTGTACCGGAGGAAATTCAGCAGCGACTACGTGATGTGCTTACATGAGTTTTCGAAATGATTGAACCCGTCAGGCCGGACAGTAAAGAAGAGATACAATCCACCTACGACCTCCGCCCCCGTATGGCCATCCGTGTGGCGGCCCTGTGGCAGAAGGGAATCGGTGTCAGTGAGGGCCTGCTCGATCGGGTGGAGAAGGGAAACGCGTTTGAGCAGGTGCTGATCTCGGGGCCGCTTCTGCAGCAAGCGGAGGAGTTGAGACCGGAGGTCCTCAATCAAATTGTCGACCGGGTGCTTTCGGATGATCAGCAACCCGAGCAGGACCTGATTCTGGATCAGGAGGCGGAGGTCCCGACCATCTGTCTTCGCGAGGAACAACTGGCCAGCGAAACCTGGACGGAGGATGACACGGAATCGGAGGGAGAACCAATCGACGGGGGTTCTTCTCCTGACGACGAAACCGCTTCCGCTGAACCGACCGACCTCCTTCCGTCGGAGTCCGACCGTCAGCAACCGATCTTTGACGAACAGGACACGACGGAGCTCTTCTCGGAGAAGGACGTCCAGCAACTCAAGTTATCCGTGCTCACGGGGGTCAACCCGGAGGAAAAAATCGAAGCCTTACGGAAACTTGCAATTGCCCCGCTGGACGAGGACACGCAGGGCATGATTTTCCTCAGTGCCCTTACGGACGACGACCGGTCCGTCCGCGAACATGCCGCCGGCTTCCTGGAGGAACTCGGGTTTTCCGACGAACTCAGCGACGCCATTCAAACCTTTCTATCAGGGGACGTTGAACAGAAACAGTACGCCGGCGAAAAGATTCGCAGCCTGCTGAATGACGCGGACAACCTGGAAAAAGGCATGACCGTCGCATTAATGTCGTCGGAACTGGAAAATGAAACCGATACGGAGACCCTGCGGGTTATCATTGAAATACTAACCTCACTCGCCTCCTTCATCGCGGAAAACGCCGGCGATTACCTTGCCGACCTGACCCGTAACACAATCGAATCCCTCGTCTCGAATTTTCAGAAGATCCATGACCCCGTTCGGAAACTGTACCGGGGACTCGGATCCGCGATGCCGGAACGTGTGTTTGAGATTTTACAGCGGGAGGTTCAGTCCATTGAAAAACGTGAACTTCGAGCATACCTCTTACTCCTGCTCGGCGAGCTACCAACGGACCGCGAACAAACGGAAGAAATATGCCGGGAAATGGTTGAAACGATCTGCGAATGGTCGGACACGGAGATCGAGTGTCGCCGTCTCGGCAACGCACTGATTCAGCAGGGAGAACCCGGTGTGTACGAAATCATTGAACAGTTTCACACCACCGGTGTCCAGCAGCAGGTGTTCCTTCTCCGTCTGATGGACGAGCTCCTGATTGACCTGAAGCCGGACCCTTCGCTCCAGAAAACGCTCGAATCGTTCCTGATCGACATCACCGAAATTGAGGACCGGCGTATCCGGGAACCACTGCTTGACCTGCACCTCCTATACCACGTGTCCCTGTCCACAGACACGAAACAAACGCTCGCCCGTCTGCTCATGGAACCACTGCAGCGCTTCAAAAACGATCGCATTGGGGACATGACCCCGGTCGTTCTGGAAAAAATGGGCACGGACATTTTTCCGGTTCTGCTCGAATACCTGACGGACGGAACGTACCCCATCCAGCGAGAGGTGGCCCTGGAGGTACTCGGACAGGGATTTTCAAACCTACAGCCCAATCAACTATCCGAGACCGAGGAGGAAGCCGTAACATCGCAGCTGCGGACATTTGATCAGCACCTTGAAGATCGAATACGGGACGCCTCGAACGACGTACAGGATCGAATCGTGATCAACCAGGCCCGTGCCCTTTCTTCCCCCATTTCGAGCCAAACACGGGCACTTGAGAAAATGGAGGACCTCCGGAAACGCATAGAACACCAGAAGACCCCCCACGCCGCCCTGACGGGACTGGGCTGGCTGGCCTCCTCCCCGCTGATCAAACCCCAGCGGGCGATGAAAACCGGAATCTCGTTCCTTGAATACCTCGATAGCGACCTTCCGGAGGACATCAGTGAAGAAGTGGAAACGGAAAACGGCCGAACACTGCTGGTGGACCGGAAGACGGAAATTTACACCCGGCTGATTCCGTCCGTGGTCCAGGGCCTGACCCGAATCTGCCGCCGGGACGAACTGAAGGATTCCTTCCGCGAACGCATCTGTCAGCGCCTGCTTGAAAAATGGTACGAACTCGTCGAGTTTGAAACGGTCTGGGCCCCCGGTTCCGTCACTCAGCTGGCCGAACACCTCGGCGATATCTGCCAGTCCCCCCACATCCGTATGGGACTGAAGGAAGATCTCCTGAAAGGATTGTCCCGTCGTGTCAACAACCTGACGGTCATTGAAATCCTCGGGGACGTGCTGGAGAGCGGTATTGAAAGCCAGCGAATCCGGAAGCTGTGCCGCAAAATTACGGAGGCCCTTCTGGAAATGCTTGAAATGCCCGATTACCAGGACCCGGAGGATCGGCGCATTATTCTCGGCAACCTCGGCAAGATCTGCTCCCGGAAAAACATCGCCGGCGAACGAAAACGAAACAAACACCTTCGAATCAAGGTGATCGACGCGTTGTTTGACGGCCTGTACGATCAGATCGACGGTGTTCAGCAGACCCTCGAACGGCTTGCCGAACACGACCGGGTTCCGAAAAAATATCAGGAAAAAATCACAAAACAGCTGGAAAAATACCGTGAAACCGACTGACGAACTCGAGAACTGGTCCCCGACGGAACCCCCCTTCTCCCCGGAAACCATCATCGAAGATATCATCTGTTCCTATCCGTCTCAGCTCATACGGCAAACCTTCGACGAACTAAACCTCCACTGTTTTAACTGCGTGGTCGGACCTGAGGACTCCCTTCGTGACGTTGCCCGCCTGCACGATCTTGAGGAGGAGGAGCTTGTCCGGGCACTGTCAGGTTGCCTATCGGGGCAACAAACACTCGCCGAGCCGTCGTACCATGAGTAACCTTGAACCGGACAGTCCGGTGCGATTTGTGAAAGGGGTCGGTCCGGATCGCGCACGGGACCTCGCCGACCTCGGCATCGAAACGGCCCGGGATCTGATGTTCCACCTGCCCCGAAGGTACGTACGCCGAACCACCGTGGACAATATTTCCGAGGTGCTTTCACACCGGGAAGAAACGGATAAAGTGGTCGTGGAGGGGACCATTCGACAGGTGCGGAAGCGGCGTTCGAGAAGCGGAAAAAACATGGTTACGGCCACGGTCAGCGACCGGACCGGACGGCTGACCGCCACCTGGTTTAACATGGAGTACCTCGCCGACAAACTTGAACGTGGCACAACCATCCGGTTGTCCGGAGAACCGGAGTTCGAACGGGGTTCGCTTTCCATGACCCACCCGGATTTCGACTATCCACTGGAGGAGCAGTCCGGGGATCCGGCCCCGCTCCTGCCCGTATACCCGCTCACCGAAGGCATCTCCCAGAACCTCCTGCGTACGTGCATCCAGAACGCCCTGGACGAATTGCTCCCCCGGCTACAACCGATCCTGCCTCAATGGGTGCGTCAAAAACATAACCTCCTTCCGCTTCCGGAAGCCCTCAACGTCATCCACCGTCCGGAGGAACGAAATGAAGAAACGGGAAAGCGAACGGTCATCTTTTATCGGGCGTTCCTGTATTTTCTTGCACTACATTCGCAACGGGAGGAAACCCTGGAGGAGCGATCACCGTATGACATACGGGTCCCGGAACGGCTCGACCGCCGGATCCGAAACCGTTTCCCGTTTGAATTAACGGACGCTCAGAATCGGGTCATTCAGGAGATCACGACCGATTTCCACTCGGATCAGGTGATGTATCGGCTTCTGCAGGGGGATGTCGGATCGGGAAAAACCGTCGTTGCCCTCTATGCCATCCTGTCCACCATCGCCGCCGGATATCAAACGGCCATGATGGCCCCGACGTCCGTTTTAGCGGAACAGCACTACCACACCTTCGATTCCTACCTGGCCGATTCCGACGTGTCGTACGAACTTCTCACCGGCTCGGTGGGCAACGTAGACAGAGAACGCATCTACTCGGGCCTGACCGAGGGTTCCATCGATCTGGTTGTCGGCACACACGCGCTGCTGGAGGACCCGGTGGAGTTCGACAACCTCGCCCTGGTGGTCATGGACGAACAGCAACGGTTCGGCGTACGCCATCGCACGGAACTGGTATCCAAGGGAAGAAACCCGCATATTCTGGTCACCACCGCCACGCCCATTCCACGTAGCCTCGCCCTGACCGTTTACGGCGACCTCGACATCTCCGAAATCGACGAACTGCCCCCCGGCCGTCAACCCGTCGAAACCGTCGTGAGGTCACGCTCCAAACTTGAACCCGCCTGCGATTTTATCCGGCAAAAAATTGAGCAGGGTCGACAGGCGTTCTTCGTGTATCCGCTCGTTGAGGAAAGTGACGAATTACCGCTCGTTCCCGCCGAAGAAATGTACCATCGCCTGAATGATGAGATTTATCCCGACCTGAATGTCGGTCTCCTGCACGGCCAGCTGAAGGAGCAGGAGAAACGGGAGGTGATGGAACGGTTTCGATCCAACGAGATCCAGGTCCTTGTTTCCACGGTGATCATCGAAGTCGGCGTGGACGTTCCGAACGCCACGATCATGGTGATCGACCACGCGGAACGGTACGGACTGTCGCAACTGCACCAGCTCCGTGGACGGATCGGCCGGGGAAAACACAGGTCGTACTGTATTCTTCTCTCCGACCGTCAGGGGGAACTCGCACGTGAGCGGTTGCGTATTTTCGAGGAAACACGGGATGGGTTTCGGATCGCGGAGGAAGATCTGCGGCTGCGCGGTCCGGGAACCCTTCTTGGGACCCGCCAATCCGGCGTACCGGAACTGGACCTGCTCCAGCTCTCCACGGATACGAAACTGCTTTCCGAAGCACGGGACGACGCCGAAACGTTACTCGAAGAGGACCCGGACCTTGCGGACCACCCGGAACTGCAGCAGAAAATGAAACAGCATTTCGCGGAGTCCGAACGTCTTCTGAAAAGCGGATAACCCGGACGGAACCTGTATCTCGTTCTCTTTTTTCATTTTATTAACCGGTTTCAAGCTGCCATGTTAACCGTTGCAACAAGTGGACCCGACGCACCGAACGACGCCATTTTGCCGTTTGTGACCCTCAACGGCTCCGTCAAAGCCGCCGAGGAAAACGCGTACCCCGATCATCGACCTGAAATGTTTCTCATGCAGGAAGCGGTGTACCTGAGCTCGGTATCTACCGATCTGAATGAGATAAAAGGGGTTGGCCTCCCACCGGTCGGCCAGGTGCTGGACGGGTTGACCTCCTATGACCTTCGTATCGTCGCCTGCGTCCCCTGTGCTGAAGCAAGGGGAATCACCTCTACGGATCAGCTAATTGAACCGGCTGAATTCGGTACGGGCAAGGACCTTGCCATCATGTCACAGAACCACGAACAGGTGATCACCTTTTGATCCCGGCAGCAGGTAGAAGGGGAATGCATTCGTTCAGTTTCGTTCCGATGGACCGGCTTCCGGAGGTATACGCATCGGTCGGAGCGGATCGGGCGTTCGGTTAGAGAAGCTTCGCCACTTCCTCCCGGCTGGGCGGAGCAAGAAACTCCGGCTCGACGTGATAAAAAATGGCCTCGTCGGCAATGTTGCGAACCTCCTCCCGCTGCTCACCGGTAAGCTCGAGATCCAGTGCGTTCAGGTTCTCACGAATCTGTTCTTCGTTTCTGGCCCCGATCAGCGCGGTCGTCACGTCCGGGTGATCGGCCGTCCAGCGGATAATCGCCGGCGCCATCTCCTGGAAACCCTCCTCCTTCAGATACTGTTCGATCTTGCGAACGGCCAGCACGTACTCCTTTCGACGATCCGTAAACTTCGGGTCGTCCCCCCGCACGTCATGGGTTTCATCCCCTTCGTCCGGTCCGTACGATCCCGTTAGCAAACCCCGGCAGAGGGTGCTGTACGATATGACGTCGATGTCATGCTCCCGACAGAACGGAAACAGCTCCTCTTCCGAGGCGGTCTCAAACAGGTTGAACGGCGGCTGCAGAAAATCGACGGTCCCGGCCTCCCGGGCCCGTTGAACCTGCTCCACGTCCACGTTGCTCAGCCCGATGTACCGGATCCGGTCCTCCTCTCGAAACGACTCGAGTGCTTCCATGCTCCGGCGCAGGTCCGTTTCCTCGTCCGGCCAGTGAATGAAATACGCGTCGATCCAGTCCGTCCGGAGACGCTCCAGGCTCTCGTCGATTTCCGTCTCCAGGCGTTCCGGTCGTCCGTCCCGCCAGACACTATTTTCGTCGTCCCAGTTCAGCCCGCACTTCGTCGAAAGAAACACATCCGCCCGGTCCCCCCGTTCGTCGAGTACCTGTCCAACCAGCTCTTCCGCCCGGCCCCGTCCGTAGATGGGCGCCGTATCAACAACGTTGATGCCCCCGTCGATCGCCCGATTGATCACGGTTTCAGGGGACGTGTCCCCCGACCATTCCTGCCGGTCAAACACCCAGGTACCGAGTCCGACGTCAGAAATTTCGTCCGGCTGAAGCATAATTTTAATTCCCCGTTAGAACTGTAGAAAACATGCAGACGAGCGGCGTGCTCAGCATTCAAAAACACCGCAAAATCAAGGATCGGTTATTGTAATATAGACGCCGGCAAAAGTGCATCCCCGTCTCTACTTAGACCCTCTCCGAAAAGGGGGCGTGCACTCAGCGTCA
>CAYXQY010000005.1:0-4712 GCA_964466525.1 uncultured Planctomycetia bacterium | reverse complement strand
AAGATGAAAGATATTTCGTCAGGTCCTGCTTTCATCGTACTTCGTACCGCTTAGGCCGGCGTTATTTCTCGTCTACAATGCACCTTTCTACGGCATTGTCTCCTCAAAATGCCTTGTTATGCACCAAAAATCGGACGCTGAGTACGCACCCCCTTTTCGGAGAGGGTCTATTTAAACCGTCTTCGCTGAACCAGGTATGGACGGTCGACTGCTGCATCTTCCGCACCTGTGTCGATACAACGGACCCTTTCCACGTCCCTGTTCAAGTTGTCGAACCCTACGATGCCTCCTTCTCCTTCCAGTCCTCGAGCACCTCATGGAGCCATTCGACTTCGGGCTCCCGGAGTTGCCTGCCGATTTCGATCCGATCCGCTCCGTCGTCGTAGTACAACCTTGTGCCTCCCCCCGTCTTTTCCAGGACGAACTCCGGGAGGCCGTTCGTTTTGAACGAATGGGTTTCCGGGGTGCCGAACAGTTCGGACCAGAAGTCCCACGTATTCTTATTTCTGTAATGAAATGGGTTCATGAGTTTTTCATACGATATGCCCCCCGGTGTATGTTGAAACTCTTCCGGGGAAAGTATCATCCGTTCCTCTCTCGGCCCGGAGATTAATTTGTACAGGAAGAATATGGCAAATCCGCCCCCGATGGTCCACATGGCCAGCCAGACGATAAGAAAAAGATCGGGAGGTCCTCCTTTTTCGAACCCCGACAGAACCTCACTCAATGCAAATACGAAACCGAATCCCCACCCCACCAGCCAGAAAAGAAGAAACGCTATCACAAGATACCGCAACCAGCCTCGCCTCGAAGGCGACCACGTGAATGTGGTTTTTCGACGTTCATAATTGACGTCAATGTGTGAACCTTCCGGTGGATCGGGAAAAGAATACATGAGAACCACGGGTGAATTGGGATTAAAATCAGACTCAACATCAACCGGCAGGCCCTACTTCCACCACTCGTGCTTGCCTGACTGCCCTTCCGCTTCTACGCTGGCGATAAGGTGATCCATGTCCCGCTCGTCCATCGGGTTCATGTTCTTGAAGGTGTCCAGGTTCTGCTCGAGTTCGTCCATGGACTCCATGCCGGTGCAGACGGTCGAGACGGGGTGCGACATGGCAAATCGGTGACACTCCTGTGCGCTCATGATGTTTCTCTGCGGGAGGTTCCCCGAAGCGAGTGTTTTCATCGCGATGATGCCGATGTCGTGTTTGTTCGCCAGCGGGATGATTTCTCTTGAGAAGCTGTAATGATGGTAATCCAGGGGGTTGACCGGAAACTGCACCGTATCCCATTCGAACCCGCGTTCGATCATCTCACGGTGGATGTGTGGCCGGCGGTGGCCGGTAAACCCGATGTACCGGATGGTTCCTTCGTCACGCAATTCCTGTACGTAATCCAGCACGCCGCTGCTGTAAATTCGGTCAACCGAGTCCTGCTGGAGCACTTCGTGAAACTGCCACAGGTCGATGGTATCCACCTGCAGGCGTTCGAGACTGTCCTGCAGGTGTTTCTTTGCTTTTTCCGGCGTCCGGCCGTGGTGTTTCGTCATCAGAAACACCCCGTCACGGTAGCCGTCCTGCAGGGCCTTCCCCATGCGCCGTTCACTCCGTCCGTCGGGGTGGTAGTGCCACGCGTTGTCGAAGAAATTGACCCCCTCTTCGATCGCCGTACGCATCAGTCGGATCGATTCCTTTTCCGACAGGGACTCGACGCCGATGTGATATCCCCCCAGACAGAGAAGGGACACCTCCTCGCCGGTCGTGCCGAGCGATCGATACGGGATCCCGTTCTCGGCCCCGTACACGCCGGAACCTCCACCGACCGTCATCGACGCGGCCGCGGTGAGTGCATACTTCAGAAATTCTCGTCGTTTGATGTTCATGACTGCCCCCTGACAGGTGAAATCCGTGAACGGAAACGATGTGAATCGTATCTCACAAACGATTCACAATTCAAACAGAACGCTCATTCAACGGTCCTGACACACTGAAAAGCTATCAAAGTCCGCCCTTGGGTTCCGTCCGGTACCGAAAATTTCAATTTGCACACCGTTTCGAATGAGTAGATCGGCTTCGGTCGCGTGCACCGCACCGGACGGACGAAACAAGAATACCCTACATTTTATAATTAGCGGAGGAGTCGGTGTAAAACAAAGGGTTTGAGCAATCTGATTGTTATTCCTTTTTCTTCGGCAGGGGGGCGTCGTTTCCGTTCAGCCAGCCCCGGAGCTTCTTTTGAAGTTTGGTCCGCACGTCGGTACGATTCCGGGACCGATCCTGCTGTTCACTCAGATCCCTGTTCAGATTGTACAATTCCGTATGATTGCCTTCGTAATATTTGAGCAACTTCCAGGGGCCATGTCGGATCACGCTTACCGGTGTGGTCCGCCATGTGCCCCCCTGACCCTGGAGATAGCCCGGAAAGTGCCAGTAAAGGGGGTTTCGATCAAGGGAGGAACCGGGTTCCTTCAACACCGGCAGGAAACTTTCACCGTCGAGTTCATATCCCTTCGGATTCGAAACGCCGGTGGCCTCCAGCAAGGTCGGGTAAAAATCAGTCGTGATCACCGGTTCATGGGATTGAGAATCGGCCGGGACAACCCCGGGCCAGCGGGCGATCAACGGAACACGAATGCCCCCTTCGTAAAACGATCCCTTCCCGGCCTTCAGCGGACCGTTGTCGGTGATCTCTTTCGCCTGCACCCCGATGTCACGGTACCCGCCCAAACCCCCGTTGTCGGAGGTAAAAATGACAATCGTGTTTTCCGAAAGGCCCTGCTGATCAAGCGTTTCTAAAATTCGGCCCACGCTTCGGTCCAGGGAGTCGATCATCGCCGCGTACGTCGGGTTCCTATGGCCCCGGTCCGGTTGTTTTTGTTTGTATTTCCTCTTTCGTTGATCGGGGGCCTGCAACGGGGTATGAACCGTATAGTACGAAAGCTGCAGGTAAAACGGATGATCCCGATGGTCCTCGATAAACGAGACGGCTTTCCGGGTCAGGAAATCCGTCAGGTACTCCTCCCGGGAGGCGTCGTCGATGTACGGGTTGTTGTCGGGACGAAAATAACCGCCGGACCAGGAGGGGCGACCTGTACCGTACCCGCCGACGTTCACGTCGAACCCCTGCTGTTTCGGGCCCAGGTCCGGTGGATCTCCAAGGTGCCACTTGCCCATGAATCCCGTGGTGTACCCCCCGCTCCGGAGGGCTTCGGCCAGTGTGATAAATCGGTCCGGAAGCTGGGTCCGGTTGGAAACCGGTTTGAGTTCGCGGTTCTCCCGCTTTCCCCGGGCGCCGGTGTTGACCGTGTAAATCGGCTGGTTCGGGTATTGCTTTCCACTCATCAGGGCGGCACGGGTGGGTGCACAGTTGGCCGCGTTGGCGTAGGCGTTCGTGAATCGTATTCCCTGGCGGGCCAGCCTGTCAATATTCGGCGTTTCGTAAAAACTCCGGTTCAGCGGATCGTTTACGTTGATGTCCGCCCACCCGAGGTCGTCGACGAGGAGAAAAACAATGTTGGGCCGGGACCTCGTCTCGGATTCGGCCTGAAGCGGAGTTTGTCCACCGATCAAACTGAACAGGAACACGGCCAGGAACACAAACGTTATGGTATTTTTTCTTTCCATGTAAAAGTTTCAAATGGTTTTGGAAACGAAAGAAACGATCAGAAGCCTTCATTGAGATCTGCAGTCGAATTGTTCATCATCAACTCGCACGTTAACCCTGTACCGTTTACGGGAAAGATGGAACCGATAACGCAAATGAAGAATCCATCGAAGCCGAAAACACAAACAACACGAAAAAACCGGAAATGACTTTTTTCCCGTTCGGAGATCCGGTTTTTAGTTGCACCTCGGACGTACTCCTTCGAAACTTCTTTCAGGCGCCCTTTCTTTGAAGTGATGGTTTCAGGGGTTACATGCCTATTCCCCTTCATGCATTCTCCGAACTACAACGGTCCGAACGCTATTTTTCATAAACAAAGATCCGGACGACACCCGTTTGATGTCCGAGTGTAAACTTCAACGTTGCGCCGTTGTCCGTCCTCTTCTTTTTGCGTACCGCACCGGCGGGCTCCACCCGTACAGTTACCGGTTCCTGGACGTGCAGCTGCACCGTCGTGTTTCGATCCTGATAGTCGTTGGTATGGAGCATAAACCGGTCCTCCCACTGTCTGGCAATAAGGTACTCGTTGTACGTCACCGTTCCGGTGACGGCGTTGACCGGTCCGCGGGTCAGGTTCAGTCGAAACGACTCCGGCGTCGCTCGACGAGACATCGGTGGATCCATTCGGTCATGCGTGTTCATGACCACGCCGGTATCCCCGGCACGGACGGCGTACGCTTCGCTTCCCGACGGTGAATAGTGGCGATGTAACAGGTCCCGCACCTGTTTCGGACCATCCATCGACTCCGCGCGGACCGTTCGTTCCGCAAAGGATCGTTCGCCTTCCGTCGCGTACATCGGGAGAACGGGCACGAAAAAATAGCGGGAAGTATTTGGGATCCATTCGAATCGAAACGGGTTATGTTGTTCCGGATTTTCCTCCGTAACCCCGTAGGCCACACCGATCCGGCGATTCGGAAAGAACGTGTTCTTCCATTCCTGCGGGCGATACAGCGCGTAAGATGGATCCGAACTGAAAGCGATCTTGGACACCGACCGCATCTCCTCCCGGCCTGGAATGAGGTCGTATCGAACGACGTCCC
>CAYXQY010000004.1:0-53794 GCA_964466525.1 uncultured Planctomycetia bacterium | reverse complement strand
GCGCTCTTCGACGCAACTCGTTTCGCTGACGTTGCGGGGGTTTTTCAGCAGCCTCATAGAGTATATCTTTAATTTGTAAGTTATCCGGCAGAATAACAGGAGCTACTGTCATGCATGTAAGAAGAACAACCGGAATTGGTCTTGTGATGTTATTATTGGTGGTGGGGTTGGGCACGAGCGGAAGTGAGGCGGCTCCGGAATCCGATAAAACCCCAGTCGTTACGGGTAAAATAGCCGCCGACGAAAAGTTCACGGTCTGGACCCAGCATGGTCTGCGGAAAGTACAGAGAATGCCACGTCCTGAAAGAATCCGTAATATGGAGAAAGTAAATGGGGTGAGGATCTCGGCGGCTGCCAATGAACGCGCCTCTTTCCAGGTGATCGTCACTCCTCACGGCTACAGGCGTCGAAATCAGGCACCCATCACGTATCCGGTCCAGAAGTTACAGGTATCATCTCTCAACGGTCCGGACGGCGAAAAAATATCCAGTGACAACATCAACGTACGAGTGGTCGGATACATCAATGGCGTCCACCCGGATGTGCTGTTCCCGAAAGATGCCTTCAAATCTGTACCGGACAGACAAAATTATAACCTCTGGATAACGGTTTCTGTTCCTCCAGAACGTCCCGCCGGGGATTACACCGGATCGCTGAACCTGACGGTCGGTCATAAACAGTTTACACATGGTGATAATATCCCCGCGGGAATCGAAAAACATCAGTTTGAAATTCCGTTTACCGTGCACGTATGGGATTTTAAGCTACCGAAACGTACCCACGTCTGGCCCAATCATTTCAGCATCAACGGCGGGGGAGGAGAACTGACCGACCGCTATCCGGTCGAGGAAATCGAACGTTTGAAGAAAGATCTGTTTAAAAAGTTTGCCGCCCGCCGGATCTCCCCGCGGGTGATTATGCCCGGTCAGGCCCCCGATGGACAGAAACTTGAATATTTTCTGAAATGGGCACAATGGTGGGTGGATCGGGGACTATACCTCGGTCGAATGGGAGATAGTCACGCGCGAATCCCCATATCTGAACCGTATCTGACCGCGCTTCGCGAGCGGGGCTGGATGGACCGAATACTTACCAAAATCGGTGGTGACGAAAGTTATACGCCTCCTCACACCCGCAAAAGAAAACAGGCGGAACGACTGGAAAAAATAGCTCCCGACCTGAAACGACTGGCAACCTTTAACGGATTGTATTTCAAGGATCCCGGTCCGGAGAGAAAGTTGAACTCGCTCCGGAAGGCGGCCCCGGCAGTGGATGTCTTCTCGATCAATCCTGGCGTTGTGTATCCCTACCCGAAGGTGGTTGAATTTCTGAAAAAGAAGGATCACGAGATGTCGTGGTATATCCACCATCATCTAAAGGTGGAAGAACCGGCGATCAAACTTCGGGCCTTCTTCTGGAAAATGTGGAAGGAAAACGTCCGGATGATGACCCTCTGGGCCACCTGCCTGTGGGAGCGGGGGGATATAACGACAAAAAACGCTCCCCGGGGATTTACCGTCGTCAGTGATCGACTCGGCATTGGAAACGGGACACTCTTCTGGCCAACGGAGGACAACGTATCCCCCTCCATCCGGTCCGATATCATCCGCGATGGTATCGAGGACTTTGAATACCATTGGCTCCTCCGGAAAATCAGTCGAAATACCGACCTATCCGACACCCTCAAGCAAAAAGTAAATCAGGCCCTGAACGTACCGCCGGCGGTTGTTAAAGATTTTTTCAGGACGGCGAATGATCCGACGAATATTCTCGAACAGCGTTCGCGAGTGGCCCGGCTAATCGAAACCGTAAAACAATCGAAAGAATGAGCATTTCGGGACTGGTTCAGATGATCGGTGATATCCGTGAAGGAGATTATGGGTAGAACACCCGGGAGAGTTTCCCGGTCGCCCCATGATCGCCGAAGTCCGTTCGCTCGAGCCGTTGATTGAAGCCTCGAAAAGTTTTGGGTGGAGATTGATTATCAACACCTCACGGTTTGTCCGAGCCCCTGATTGGCGTCCCACCGCCGATGTGCCACCCATAATCAAACTCGTCGTTCATTTTTGTTTCTACAACCCATCCGCCCCGGCTGAAGGCAGTACAAGCCACCGGGGTACGGACGGCGGAGCTGAGAGTGTACGCAGACCTGATCAAACGAATTGCTTATCGTCTGATGCAGATCGACGGGATAACCGAGTGGGAACGGATTCGAACGCAGGCACCGGATCAACCCCGTCCGCACCGTTCACTGCCCGAATCGGTGCTTGAAAAACAGGGTCTAAAATAATTGTTTGCCCATGAACCGGTTCCGGGTGGACGATCCCATTTTATTACGTGGCAGGAGGAAAGAGCGGCCCGTTATCGGCGAACGTCTCAGCGGACGGTCGGTTACGAACCGGGTTCCAGAGGAGCCCGGGAACTCGAGGAAATGTAACTGCACAGCCCCCCACGTCCATACGGGATGCAGAAGAACTTCTCCATGCTTCCTCGATCCTGCGGGACCCATCGAAACAGAATCACCGAAGCAAACGTTTTAGATTCAGCGTCGAATGTGTCCGGGATCCGTCGGATCTCGTATGCCTTTCAGTTGAACCGTGCATGGACTTCGGATAAGTTGAACCTTCATCGTTCGGGCACGGTCTTCCATTCATCGAGGCAGCTGATGGTCAGGTTAACGAACGTACCGGTTTTTCTTTCCATTGTTCTATGGTTGTCAGGAGCCCTTTTTCATGCTCGGTGCACAGCCCAGGGTAATCAACCGGAGACGGTTCGGGAGATCCGGGCGGAAGCACTCAGACCAAATCGCGGGCCGGAGGGTCGACCCCTGCCGCTTGCGGCACACTGGCACGCCAGCAACTGGCCGCTGGCAAACCAGGTAAAACTGATTCGGCAGGGACACCATATCCTGCCGTTTATCGAATGGCCACGTCACGGCAAAAAGGAAATTGACGGACTCGAACAGGTGGCGGGGTGGAACCTACCCCTCACGGTCATAAACGGCCTGCAGTGGGTGATGCGGTTCTACCGCTCCGATTCGTACGAAAACTTGCCTGTGGAAAAGACGGGGAATGCAATCGACACGGACGGCAATCGCATGAACAAAATCAGTCCGTTCAGCCCGGTCAAACCGTGGCGGACCCTGGGTGAGCAATGGACGAAACATGCGGGCATGCGCCACCTTCAGGAGGTGTACCCCGACCCCCCGCTTGTGCACCTCGTCAGCAACAATGAACCAAATGCACTGGAATGGGAGGAGGTGGAATCGTCCGGGCGGTACATGAAACGGTTCGGTGCCGGGAAATCCGACGAATTCAAAAGACGGGTTGTGGCGGAAGGGTGGAAGGAGCGGTACGGGGCGCTGTTCGACGGGCTCCGAAGCGGCCTTACGAAACCCTCCTGGAAAGAAAACAGCAAGATCCTTGGATACGGGGCGTTCGGTCCGGACCACATGGGACGATGGGGTGGCTGGAAGGCGTATTCGCTGGCGACCTCGCAGCGGGTTACACCGAATTTCTCAATCTGGGACGGCGGCATGGGCTCCTACTACGACAACGACTGGGAGGGAAAAAAGACGCGGTTTAACGTGTGGAGCTGCCAGGTGGAATTCATGAATCACGTGCCGATGAAGGAGCGGGCGTTCGAGGTCGATCCTGATTTCTGGTACGAAATGATCTGCTGGGACGGCGGCAAGAGCAAGGCAAAACAGTACCGGGAAAAGGGGTTCGAACCCACCTCCCCCGCTCATTACCGGGGTTGGGTACAGTTCGGCATGTGGATGCTTACACCGCGAGTGGTACGGGAATGGGAGGGCCACACGGCTCCACGAAAAGGCAAGAACGGGTACTGGCCCAACATGAAGGAAATTATTAAGGCGGTGGATGTGGTATACCGAGATTCGGTTCTGAAGCGGTTCTGGCGGCACGGCAAGCTTGTGGCGAATACGGCTCATGACCATCCGTTCGACACGGACCTCCCGGACTATTACCGGAACACCCATCGCTGGTTTCTACTGGACACCAGCCTGGATCCGGACCGTCCGTGGGAGTACACGACACACCTGCCGGTCTTTTCGCTGGCCCGGGTGATCCGTGCGTCGGACCACCGGGAATGGCTCGTGTATGCCCACGCACCGATGGGCGAGAAATCCAATGTACGGGTCCGAGTTCCGGAGTACCGCCGGATCACCGTGGACGTGCCGGTGGAAGGACGGTTTTTTCATGTCGATGAACGGGACGGATCGGTCCGGGAGGTTGGTAAAATTGAGTAACCGGTCAAAAATCCGTGGCATACTGGGAACAAAAGTATCCTGCTTTGGTATGCAATCAAATCATCTTTCCTTCCCCACGCATTTTTGACCAGTTACTTCAAATAGCAACATTCCGTTGCTATTTGAAATGAACATTATAATGTAATCCCCTCGGATGCACTGTCGGCATCGACCGCGGCGGACCCCGCGCTCTTCGACGTAACTCGCTTCGCTTACGTTGCGAGGATTTTCAGCAGCCTCCAAAACTTTAAAAATTGAAAATAAGTTGAAGTGAAGGAACGACACGCTGTTCACGGATCCGCAGCACCGGTCGGATCGAAAAGCAAATCGTTGTCGGTCAGACGATGCAGGGAGTGTGATGCATGACACGCTGGCCCCTTCGCGTATACATACTCCTTGCACTCGGTGCATTGAGTTTCTGCCTCGCGCCCATCCTCGTTCGTCTTGCCGGAAACGAACCCGGGGTGGCGATTGCCATGTGGCGGACGCTGATTGCATCCGTCGCTCTCCTGCCCCCGGCCGTGGGATGGCGAATTGATCGGGACATGCAGCAGTTTACCATCCGCGACGTCCTTCTCATCCTCGGCGCGGGCATTCTGCTGGGATTGCACTTTATCACGTGGATTGAATCCCTGTACCACACGACCGTGGCAAGTGCCTCCGTCCTTGTTACCTCCAGCCCGCTCATCCTTGCGGTATTTGGCTTTATGCTCCTTGGTGAACGCCTCTCTCGTTCGACAGTCGTTGCAATCATGCTGGCCGTCGGGGGTGCGGCACTCATTGGCTGGGCCGACGCCGGAGAAGTGACGCTCGGTTACGGAGCCGTCTGGGGAAATAGCCTTGCGTTCGGGGCGGCCGTTCTGGTCAGTGGCTACCTGTTAATTGGCCGTGTCGTCCGACGGAACGTATCCTGGCTTGCTTACGTCACACCACTTTACACAATCGCGGCGGGAACCACCCTTGCCGCAGCGTGGATTAAACAGGTGCCGTTGTTTGGCTATTCGCTGAAATTTTACCTTCTCTGCGCGGGGCTTGCCCTCGGACCGCAAATCCTCGGTCACGGGTCGTTCAATTACGCCCTGCAATACGTGCGGACCGCAATTGTGGGGATGCTTGCCCTCATTGAACCGGTTGGGGCCTCTATCATTGCGTATTTCCTGTTCGGTGAAGTCCCTCCACTTCTTTCGCTCGTTGGCATGGTAATCGTGCTTGCCGCCGTCGCTGCGGTCGTCTGGCAGCGAGACCGCCCGGATACCGAGGTCGAACCAGCCTCTTCGACGTCGTAAAGTGAGGATGGTAATTCTTCCTTCCGTTTCCCGTTGGTTTGTAAACGGAATTTACTGGATCGGAAAAGGAAAAATGAAATACAGAACAGATAAATTGTTTTTTCTTCGGGGAACCCCATAAATCAATCAGCCGGTCATCGATCGATGACCACTGAAGAAATACGTGAAAAATCGCTCGCATGCATACAACTGGCCTCTCCGGATCCCATGTTCATTCAGCGATACTTCCGCTTCAGCCCAGGCGTCCTTTCGTGTTACTCCACACGCACGGGACGCTGATTGTGGAACGTGTGACCATAGGCGTCCTCGGCTTTGACCTCGATCAGGTGTGTGCCCCGGGGAAGGTTTTCCGGCAGGTGACCGACCCAGATGTGCCGGCTGTTGTGCGGGGGCTTCAGCCGGCTCGTTCCCTTCATGGGCGTTTCCTGGTCGATCCGGTGCAGGCGAACGTAGCTCGGGTCCAGGCGGTGTTCGTGTGACATCTCGGTCCAGTCGGATTGTCCCCGCACTCGCATATGTACCTCGGAGTCCGGACCGCCGTTGAACACGTTGACCAATACCTCCGTCGGCTGCCCGTCGTCCTCCGGATGATCGGCGTGGACATGATCGGGTGTCATGATGTTCATCTGGTGGTCCGATGAATGGTTCGCGGCCTTCCATCGCACCCGCACCTTGTTCCCATCGAAGGTTGCGATGGCGTACCCGTTCGGTGTGCCGTCGCGCATTGGTGTCAGCGGGATGCCGCGCTCGTCAAGCGGACCTTTCCACCACGTGCCCGAGGCCGTTCCAAGGTTGTGGTGAAGGTGGACCCCGTGTTCCTCTGGATGGTATCCGCTGTCTTTTCCGACGTGATAGATTGCGTTCTTGTGTGTATGGGCCGAGAACGAGCTGGTATGATTGAACCCCGACAGGATTTGCATCAGTTGGTTTAACTGGGGCGTCGAGTGGCGCTTGCCAACGTCGGGGACGACCAGCGGAATGTGCGAGGCGATCACGATGTGATGATCCTCCGGTACGGTATGCAGATAGTTCTCGACAAACCGGAGCTGTCGCTCGTTCAACCCGCCGTGGTATCCCCCCTCCTCGTGACCGTGGTACACCACGTTGTCCAGTGGAATCACGTGTACCCGTCCGTACTGAAACGCGTAGTTGGTCGGACCGTAGACCCGGTGAAACGTTTCGTTGGCATGTGTGTCACTTTGGGCACGGAAGTTCAGGTCGTGGTTGCCCGCCAGGTTGTGCCACGGAATTCCCGGCAGCGCCTGCAATTCATTCATTGGCTCGAACAGGTCCAGGTTATTCCCAACGATATCGCCCAGCGTCAGACCGAACGACGCCTCCACGTCGACCAGTTCCGACATAATGTCTCGACCATAATACCGTACTTCCTCCATACTGGCCGGCTGGGGATCCCCCATCAGTACGGCGCGAAACGACTCCTTCGACCGGTATCGGTAAAGGGGAAAATCCACGGACTCCGGCAGCGGACCGGTCGGTTTGCTTCCCTCATATTTGAACTGTTCGTCCGGCGACCCATCCGGTTTGTGGATGTAGTAGAACTGCGGCATCTGACGATCGTCGGTCGGGTAGATCCAGCCCTGAGGTTTACAGACGAACAGTATGGTGTCCCCGTCCACCGGCAGTTCGTAACGCCCGTCCGCGTCGGTTCGCACGACCTGCTCCCCGTTGGAGACCCGCACGCCCTCGATGCCGGGTTCGTCCCCGTCACGGGTCCCGTCCTCATCCTGATCATGATACACGATACCGGTCGCGGTGTCCGGTTCCGCGTGAACCGGAGGGGGAAACACGAAGGACAGCATTAGAAGGGCAGGCAGAAGGTATATGTATCGATTCATAAACGTTCCTCCGGAAATAGCGGAAGTAATTTTGGAAGCATGGGCGATTGCTCCAGAATTAACGTGATCTCTAACACGACTGGATGAGAACCCAAATCTTTAATCGACCGTATCGAGCAGCCCCCCCTAAATTCAAACGATAAAACGACGACGGAGCGGGGGAACTACAGCCTGTTCGAGAACTACTCCACGGTAATCACCGCAGGGCCCTCCTGAAAGGACAGCGTGAGTGATACCCGGTTTCCGGCCTGTTTTCGTTCGTCGATACGGGTCTTCGGTTTCACCTTCACCTGCTTTTCCGGTGAGGATACTGTAATGGTCAGCGACAGATGATCCGCCTGCTGCTGCAGCTTATGAATGCGCCTGTGTCCCCGCACCCCTTCGTGCGGACCGCCCGCGTTATCCGCCCGTCGTGCCTGGGCATAAATGCGGTCCTCCTTGTCCTGTTTCTGTAAAATGAGAAACGCGTGCCGTCCCAGATCCCCCTTTACGTTCTGTATTGGTCCGGACGGAAACGGCACGTCAAACGTCTGCCGGTCCACCACCCGTTCTTCCCGATTATTTATCACGAAGTAGACCGACTCTATCTTCTGAATGTAGGCGGTTCCTTCCCACGGAACCGGGGCATAGTGGGGATTCAATTTGTCGATCAGTTTGTTGCCGGCGGGTGTTTTCTCACCGGCGAACTGATTTGCCTTCTCCAGCGAGAGCACCGTTGAAAACGAGTTGTTCTTCGACCCGTAATCGGGGACGTACGGTAGAAATTCATAGCGGGATTCGTTCGGAATAACCTCCGCCTCGTGCCGCCATCGCTGCGCGACCGACAGCGGACCGTTCAACCGACGCCAGGCCGGACGATACGTCGGTCCACTCTTCTCCGCTTTCCAGTACGAACCGGGTGTCCCGTCTTCCGTGGCGAAGATGGATTGATCGTACTGCAGGGCCACGGGACTTTTCTTTCGGACGGTTTCTTTGGCCGGAATGAGCTGATGTTCGACGAGCTCCCGGAGTAATGGAATCATGATATCCTCCCAGGTGCGTGAAAAACCCTCCGATCGGTTCGCGTTCTTGTCCGCTTCAAGTCCTCCGCGGCCGGCCCAGATATCGCCGGGTGGCTCGAAGCTGTAGAGCGTCGCCCCGGCGCGAACCCCGCTTAACACCATCATTGGATAGAACATGGGTGGACAGGATGCCCGCGGACCCCGCCAATCGGAACCGGGTCCCCCACCGTGATGATACCAGCTTTCCGGCTGGTGCCCCCAGAACTGGATCTCGTCACGAAGCCAGAACCCCTGCAGCAAAGACTGTATGACGGTTGGATGATAGGCGAAGTTTAGTTTGGCGGCGGGGATAAAATAATCGGAATGCGTTGATATGACCTGCTCCAAAAACGCCCGATCTACGCCCGTTTCGAGAAACAGCAGATGACGCCAGTGCCCGTCGGTCCAGATCACCTGTTTCCCGTATTTTTCAGCCAGCTTGAGGTGTCGTGTGATGATGTCTTTAACACCGCCGTTCCCTCGAAATCCGTGCCAGCTATGCCACCACATCAACTCCCGCAAAACGACCCCTTTTACGGAATCGAAGTTCCGATACAATTTCTCCAGTTCCGCAGACGGGTACTGGTCCTCGTGACCGAGGAGGAAAAGGGGAATTCCCTTTTCCTCGTACCTCCTGATTTTTTCGTTCCACTCATCCGTCTTCCGCCGCAGCCGATAATCGTAGAAAATCGGGCGGAGCTTGAACGCCACGTACGGTTTCAGGTCCTCCGGTACATGGGCCCACTGCTCCGGTTTCCAGGCCTCAAACAGATACAGAGGGGACGCGGGGGACGGTCGATAATCGGGCGACGTTCTGGATCGCTCACTATTCACGGTAAACGACCTGATGTCACTCCATGCTGTATGTTCTCCGGAATCCGTAACACCCCGCACGTGCCAGTACCAGGTGCCCGGCTGGAAGGTAGTTTCCGGTAACCAGACCTGTTCCACATGTCCCGTTCGGCTTGGACTGGATAGGTCCGGGGACCTGCCCGCCTGATACTCCACGGATTTGATCCCGTCGTCTTTGGTGCAGTAGAAACTCAGCGCAACGTCGGTCACTTCCACTCCGTCCGGTGGAGAAACCGGTTGCGGCACTTCGGCTCGGGCCGACTGCAAACGCCCCGATAATAACAGGCAAAAACCCAGCAGTCCAGAAATTGTTATCGACATTGTCCGTTTCATCATGTGTTCGGTTGATCCGGAATCAGCTTCACTCACGCAACTGAATATTTGCCCCCGGTTCAGCATCTTCCATTGAGCATGAAACCACGCGCCCTGATGCCTGAACAGAGAACGAAACTGCTTCTCACGTTCGAATTATGGAATCTCAGAAGTGCCCTCTTTTTATCCCACACACCTCATCCTTCATTCAACCACTGTTTACACGATCTGTCAAAAATAGGTCAAACGATTACATCCTGACCAGCACATCCGGGGATTACATTGTACGTAATCTTTTCACACGCCTGCCATTGAGACGCATTTATACAGTTTCGTTCAAGATACGGTACGCAGAAGTTGAAAAGAGCACTTTTCATTCATACATTGCGTTTTGTTCGACGAAGTTGTCGCTGAATCATTGTTTATCGTCCCGGGACAGGAAAATGAGCTTCACTCTATCATGCACGGTTCGATCCCTCAGCGCTGTTCTGCTTTTCCTCCTGATCAGTAGCATTCCTGTCATGTCGGATCCGGTTGACCTGACGTCCCTGGACGGGTGGAACATCGTGGTGAGTCCGGACGCCACCGAAAGCGAACGATACGCGGCGGACGAACTGCAGCGCTTCCTCGAACAGGCGACGGGCACAGAACTCCCGATCGTTCGGGAAGCGGATCGGCCCGATCAACATTTCTTCGTCGGGCCCGGAACGGCCTTTCGCAACAGCCCGGTTGGTTTTTCGACGGAATCGTATGGATCGGAAACGCTTCGAATTGTCGTTCAGAACCCCCACGTCGCGATCGCCGGCGGCCGTCCCCGCGGTACGCTGTACGGGGTGTACGAATTCCTGGAAGAACACGTTGGCGTACGGTTTCTGACCCCGGATCATACGCATGTTCCGGAGCTCCGTTCGGTACACCGGGTCGGGCCGCTGGATCGGGCGTACTCTCCCCCGCTGGTGATGCGCAATAGCTATTACGCGGAAGCAATCCGTAACCCGAAATTTGCCACACGGCGTCGCCTGAATACCGTGACGGAGAAGAAAAAATTCGGCGGCCGAACGGGTTTCCGGAACATTAACCACAGCTTCCAGCACCAGATCCCAACCAAAAAATACGGGGAGGACCATCCGTCCTACTTCGCGAAACGAAATGGAAAACGGCTGGCCGGTCCCTACGAAAACGACAGTTTCAAAACACAGCCCTGCATGACCAACGAGCAGGTCCTTGATATTGTGACGGAATCCGTGCTCGAGCACATCAGGAACCACCCGAACGCTCGGAACGTGTCCGTCACGCAAAACGACAACAACAACTACTGCCAGTGTTCGAGCTGTTCCAGGATCAACGAGCGGGAGGGTTCTCCGATGGGCTCACTGTTGGCCTTCGTGAATTCGGTGGCCGAGCGCGTGGCCGAAAAACACCCCGACGTCTACGTGGGGACGCTGGCGTATCGATATTCCCGAAAACCGCCTGAGCACCTGAAGCCCCGTGACAATGTGCAGATCGAACTGGCCAGTATCGAAGCGTGTCAGATTCATCCCATCAACGACCCGAACTGTCCGAAAAACACCGACTTCGCCGCAGACCTGAAGGAATGGTCCACCCTGACCGATCAGCTCATGGTCTGGAACTACACCACCAATTTCCGAAACTACCTTCTTCCGATGCCCAACCTGCGGACCATCGGACCAAACATTCGATTTTTCATCAATTACGACGTGAAAGGGCTGTTCATGCAGGGGATTTATAACACGCCCGGGGGCGAACTGTCCGATCTACGGAATTACCTCATCAGCGAACTCCTCTGGGACCCCTCACAGAACACCGACCGCCTGATTGCCGAGTTCCTGCGACTGCATTACCGTCGCGCGGCACCTTACATCCAGCGTTACATCGACCTCGTGCACGACACGGCCGAGGGCAGCGGCGTACACAACGACTGTTTTGCCGATCGAGCGAAGGGATACGGACTGGATCAGGAGCTGTCCGGCCGCCTGCTAACATTATTCGAGCGGGCGGAAGAGGCGGCCCGGAGTGATACGGTCCGCCGCCGGGTCCGGAAAGCGTCCATTGCCGCCTACCGCTTCGCCCTGGGTCCGGTCTGGCACGTACAGGACCCGGATGCAATAAACGAGGATCTCCGGAAGAAAATGAAACCCCTCGCCCGGCAATTTCTGAAGCGCTGCGAACAGTTCGGCATTGAACGAGCCAGGGAATGGACGTCGTTTGACAAGGAGCGGGAGCGCCTGAGCAACGTGCTGGGTCTGTAAAAACCTCTGTCGATTGCCGGACAACCGGTGCACACAGGGCCGCATTCGAGCACAATTCGTTCGTGCATGCTCACCAAAACGATGACGTGCGCTGATCAAGCTAATCGCCTACCGTCTGATGTAGCTCGACGGAGTGACCGAGAGGGAACGGATTCGAAAGCAGACGCCGGACGAACCCCGTCCACACCGTTCACTGCCCGAATCGGTGTTTAAGAAACAGGGTCTGAACGAATTGCGTGATCCGATCAATTGGTTTTCTCGAGATCGATCTCAACCTTTTTTACACGGCCGTTATACGGAAACGGCGTGCTGTAGGACCCCACGGCTCCATTTTTATCCTGTCCGACCTGGAGTCCGTCGAGTGGCAAGCGGACGAGCGGTCCCTTCGTCTTGCCTTTCACCACGGTGGTTCCGTCCGCCTCGACGGTCACGGTTCCATCCTTCCGTAAGGACACGGTAAGGTTCGTGACGCGGTCGGGAAGGGGGTTCTTCGATTTCAGTATGGTGGCGTCTCCTCTGTGCGTCGTTGCAAAATACAGGTGGTTTTGTTTCTGATACAGCGCATAGCCATCGGTACTCCCTCCCTGTGCCACAATGACCCCCTGATTGCCCGCTTCCTCCAGTATTATGGACATCGTGAATGGTCTCCCTTTTACGTAGGGTGCGTGGGTACGGGCAATATCCTCGCCCGGACCGAGTTCGAAATGGAACGTCTCCTTTGTCCGGCTCGGTCCGCGGTAGTTTCCACGGGGCCAGGGAAGGGCGTTGAACTGTCTCGCCATATCTTCCCATTTCATGGCCAGTTGCCTCGTGCGATCGGGATATTTGTCGGCCAGGTTGTTTGTTTCGGACCGGTCCGCCTCCATGTTATACAGCTCCCATTCTCCTCCTGCTCCTTTTGCCACGACTTTCCATTTCCCATCCCGCAGTGCGCGGTTCCCTTCATGTTCGAAAAACAACGGCTGATCACGGTCCAGGTCGTTTCCGAGAAACGCGGGGACGAGGCTGACCCCCTGCATCGGCCTGATCCTGTGTCCGTCAAAGGTATCGGGATATTCGGCACCCGCCACGTCGACGCTCGTTGCCATGATGTCCACCACGTGCCCGGGCTGTCGTTCCAGTTCGCCCTTGCGGTCGATGCCGGCCGGCCAGTGGGCGATCAGCGGTGTGGAGATTCCGCCCTCGTGCACCCAGTGTTTGTACTCGCGAAACGGCGTGTTGGAGACGTTCGCCCAGGATTTCCCGTACGCGATGTACGTGTCGGGCGGGCCCGGCATCACACCCGTGCCCTTCCGGACGGGATACCCGTCCCGGGTGAATTTCGGTATCATCCGTTTCTGTAATTCGTCCTTGCCCATCGGGTTGACGGGTTCGTCCGGGCGGGGCGTGAAGTCACCTCCGCGCCCGAGCCCCTCCGCACATCCGCCGTTGTCGGCCAGGAACAGGAGAAGTGTGTTTTTAAACTGATCGGTCTCCTTCAGCGTTCTGACAATGTGTCCGATGCCCTGATCCATTCGATCGACCATCGCGGCGTAGACGGCCATGTTTCGGCGGTGCCATTTTTGGTTGTCGGCCTGTTCCCACCGCGGATGGTCCCGGTCCGACAGCTTCCATTGATCTTTAATGATCCGCATCTCGGTCATGCGTTTATATCGCTCTTTTCGGATCGTCCCCCATCCTTCTTTATATCGACCTTCGTATTTTTCGACGGTTTCTTCGGGAGCGTGCATGGGCCAGTGGGGGGCTGTGTAGGCGACATACATGAAGAACGGGTTCGATTGATCGTCCGACGCGTGCTGTTTGACGTAGCGCGCGGCGTTGGCACTGATTGCATCGGTGTAGTAAAAGTTGTCATTGGTAAACTCGGGACCGGCTTTGTGAGGGGGAATGAATTTGTTTCCCCGGGATAAGCTGTTGGGATCGTAGTAGCTACCCGCCCCGTATATGGTGCCGAAAAAACGATCGTACCCGCGCTGCAGCGGCCGGTTGTGCTTGTCCTCGCTGACAGGGGTGAGGTGCCATTTCCCGGACATATAGGTGGCGTATCCGGCGTTTCCGAGCACCCGGGCGATCGTGAGACAATGGTCGTTCAGGTCGCCGCGGTAACCGGGAAGTTGACGGTCGTTTATCATTCCTCCGACACCGGTCTGGTGGGGGTATAATCCACACTGCAGCGACGCTCGGGTCGGACAGCAACGAGCCGTGTTGTAGAACTGCGTGAATCGAAGGCCGCCCTCCGCGAGCCGGTCCAGAGCTGGCGTTTGAATTTCGCCGCCGTACGCGCCGATGTCGGAGTATCCCATGTCGTCCGCCATGATCAGGACGATGTTCGGTCGCTCGGAGGATTGGGCGACCGAGGACGGCTGGAGGATCGAGCAGAACAGGAGAAGAAACGTGATGAAAAAGGACGAAGGTTGAAGTCGGAACCTACTATGGGTCATTGCGTGATGGGGGGGTCTGATTGAATGAAAAAGAAATCGTCCTCTGCAAATCATGGAATTTCCGTCTCAGTTCGTACGCAACGAATAGCATACAATTCTCGAACCTAATTTAAAAAGTACGGATCATTTTCAGATATTTTGCCGGTCAGAACGTCTTCCAAATTTTTGACCGACTACCAAAACTCGTTTCTCGTACAATGCATGAATTCGTTCTGTAGAACAGACGTGAACAAAGCTGCTCATTCTGTTGCACGGCCCGCTCACGAACCAATTTCCGGAGGTTCGGAATGCCTCACAGGCAACTTATCTTACCAGCTGCAATACAGCACGTACATCACACACGCTGTCGGTATTTGAGCTGGAGGTACTGATTGATCAGGGAGGGGGTGACCCGTGATACGTCTTCGTCGATGGTTTTTATTCCCATCCGTTGAATTTCCTCAATGACCTCTTCCCGTTCCCGGAGCAGACGAAAGGATTCGTTCTGCCGATGCACGTCCATCAGATTGACGGGGGGGTCGAGGAGCGACTGCTCCAGAGCGACGTCCCGGCAGGCAACGAACAGCACGACATGCCGTTTGCGCATGAGGGACAGTGCTTCAAGAAGCAGGGACGCGGACGCCCGGTCGACGAAATCCGTGAACACCACCACCAGCGAACGCTCACGCTCGACGCGGGAAAACACGCGGAACGCCCGCATAAAATTGGTCTCACGGTCCTGCGGTGTCAGGTCGTTCATTGCCCTGAGTAGCTGCTGAAACTGCGGCATGCCGTCCCGGGCCCGTTCAATTCGCAGCATATCCCGGGCGAACCCCATGATCCCCACCCGATCCCCCACGTTCAGGGCAAGAAACGACAGGCGAAGCGCGGCGTTGATCGCCCAGTCCAGTTTCTGAACGTCGTTGAGCCGTGTGCCCATCAGCCGGCCGGCGTCCATCAGGAAATACACGGAATGGTTCTGTTCGATCCGGTGTTGCCGCGAGAGCATCCGATAATGCCTTGCGGAGGCTTTCCAGTCGATCTTGCGGGGATCCATGCCCGGTTCGTACTCCACCAGCGAATCGAACGCCCCGTCCCGTGCCCGCCGATCCATCGATTTCTGACCGGTCAGGTACTGAATGATCTGCGGGATGCGAAGTTCACTGTTTCGAATTTCGTGGATGTCGGGCCGGATCTCCGTTACACCTGCGTTCGCTCGTTTCGACGGAAACACCAGAAGGGAAAGCACCCCGCGATGCCGCAGTTGCACCGGACCGAATTCCGCACGCTCCCGTGTTCTCGCCTGTACGCCCGTTTCAAGAACCACCTCCTCCCCCGCCGGAAACACCCGATCCCAGTACTGCCGGTCCGGGGAAACCGAATCCGGTGTCCGGAGCAATAGCTGACCGCGCACCGGCACGCTGTTCTCGTTCTCGACGCGCAGCTGGATTGTACCGGACCGGCCCACGCCGAGCTCGTCCGGTACCGTTACGGTCATCCGTCCAGCGTCCATCGGTCGAGTAAGGATCCCGTCAGCGACGGCGGCGGTCAGCACCGCAACCTGGTAGCACACGGCGATTACCGTACCGGTACCCGGAACGAACATCGGAAGAACCGCGAGCACACATCCGATTCCGAGCAGATACAGCAGCACGCGCCCCGGATAAAACCGCATCACCGTGGAACCTCGACCTGCTTGACGAGGTCCTCCAGGACGCGATCGGGCGTCACCCCCTCAATCTCACTCTCCGGGGACAGCACGAGTCGGTGGCGAAGTGTCGGAAGCAACGTCTGCTTGACGTCGTCCGGTATGATGTACGCACGGCCCTCCAGTGCGGCCTTCGCTTTTGCCGCGATGGTCAGCATGACGGACGCCCGGGGGGACGCGCCGGTGTCCACACGTGGGGCTTCCCGGGTCCGACGCACCAGACGAACGATGTAGTCCACCACCGGTTCACGCACCTCCACGGACCGGACGCGATCCCGTGCTTCAAGCAGGTCCTCCCGGTCGGCAACCGCCCGGACGGTTGTCTCACTGAGTTGTCTTACATTTGATCCTCCGGAGTGGGCGGCAACGATCCGTTCCTCCACCTCCTTCTCCGGGTACTCCATGCGCACCTTGAACAGAAACCGATCCAGCTGGGCCTCCGGCAGAGGATACGTTCCCTCGTGCTCGATCGGGTTCTGTGTGGCGATGACCATGAAGGGCTCCTCCAGCTCGTACGTGTCGTTGTCGATCGTCACCTGCCGCTCCTGCATGGACTCCAGCAGCGCCGACTGTGTTTTCGGGGGAGAACGGTTAATTTCATCGCCGAGGAGAATATGATTAAAGACCGGTCCCCTGTTCAGTACAAATTCATTGGCGTGAAAATTAAACACGTTTGTCCCGGTAATATCGTTCGGAAGCAGGTCCGGCGTAAACTGGATGCGCCCGAAATCAAGGGAGAGTGCAGACGCAATGGAGCGTGCCAGAAGTGTCTTCGCTGTACCGGGCACCCCTTCAACAAGTATGTGTCCCTCACAGAGAAGCGCCATCAGGCAGTGATCCGTGACCTCCACCTGCCCGAAAAAGACCTGCTTAATTTCGTCCTGGAGCCGGTTCCGCAGTTCCTTCACTGAGTTCATCACGTAGTTGCCTGTAAACAGTGTGTGCCTGTCTTACGATTTCCAGAAGTTGTTGCTCCCGCACCTCCTCCCCCCTCAGCACGTCCCGATCTTCCACCACCGATCGCAGTTGATCGGCAAGCGAAGGACGGAGGTGATCCAGCCGCCGAACAATTCCGTTCCAGTCCTCGTCCCCCGGGAGGTTCACCGCCTCCGCGATCAGGGATTTCATGTTCGACAGATACTGCCGTGCCGCGTAGGGATGATTGCCGTGTGCGTGCGTCAACCGCCCCATTGCCTCGGCCTGTTCCCGGCGGCGCCGGTTCCCCGTCCGATTCCCTTCCTGACCGCTCCAGCTACAGTACAGCGACCAGTAAAAACAGACCATAAGGAAAACAGCACTGATCGTCAAAACCACGCCGGGAAACGTAAACAGCAGTTCGAGCACGCCTCCCTCGATCCCGTACCCGTGGTGCAGCTCGTCGACGAGGAAACGACGTTCGGGAAACACCTCCTGAAACAACGCCAGTGCAAACGCCGCGTTTTGTTCCTGATCAAGAAACATGTTGCTCAACAGATCCGGATCGGAAACCCAGATCCGGTCCGAGCCCGGCTCCCGGAGTACCACGGGCACCCCGTCCACACGCCAGAGCACCTCTGCCTGATCGCTCGCGTCAATGACTTGCAGGCCCTGTGACCGAACCGGTATCCGCCGCCCGTTCGCGGACCGAACCTCGTGCGTCGTTCCCGCGGCATCTTCGTCACCGCCGCTCGACGAACGGACGTCGACGGACCAGTCGGTGTCCTTCGGTAGCAGCTTCTCAATCACCTCGTTCTCGTAACGCTGCGTAATGTAAAACCAGTCCGCTCGCTCCGGATGCTCGATGCCCTGCCATTTGGGTAGCACGATCAGTTCCGGGCTAAACTGTTCCGATAGCCGCCGCCAGGACGGTTGTTCCTCCGGCCGCTCGGACGGCGGAGACGGCGCGAATACCACCAACCCTTCTCCCTCCTCCGGGCGGGGATTCGTTTTCCGGTTCACAAAGATCCGAAACTCATTTCGCTCCAGCAGCTCGACCACGGCGCGATGCCCGATCACGGACCGGCTCATTACACTGGCCCGGTTCGGCGTCTCCCCCCCGGTCAGGACGCCAACCAGTATTCCGATCACCGCCAGCAGGAAAAACACCGATACGACAAGAATTGTGCGTCTATCCATTATGGAAACATCTCCTTCCCTATTGAATCATACACGGCGTCCGCCATCTGAACCGAGCGTGGTCATGAACGAGCCCGGTTCTGGACCTTCTTCCAGATGCGGCGGCAGTCCCGGTAATCGGCTTCCGCACACGTCTCCCCGCCGTAGTAAAACCGATCGACGGCCAGCACGAGCTTCTCGCAGAGGTGTCGTACGTCGGTTTCCCGTATACGGTCGAGGTACTCGTGGTTGGTTTCGGACATGGCAAGCGGAACGTCCAGTTCACGTTCAATGCGGTCCACCGCGTCAAGGAACATCCGTCGAATGGCATCCGTGTACCGTCCGTCCCGTGCCAGTTCGTCCGCGTCCGCAAGCGTCCTCTGCATTTCGTCCGCATCCAGCGATTGCGCCGTCACGGCCGGATCGTCCCCCGTTTCCGGACCGGGGGGCTCGTCGGCGTCTTCGGTTTCCGATTGAAACGCTCGGAACAGAATATACCCTGCCCCCCCTATCACAAGAACAATCGCAACCCACATCAACACGTTCAATACGGCCCCCAGATAACGCAACCAGCCAAGGTATTCCATCCCGACCATCGCGTCCTCCCCCGATTGGTTCCCTTCCGAACCCGATGTATCCCCGGCCTCTTCCCCGGATCGCTGTCCGGTCGCACCGATGTCGGGCGGATCCCGCTGGAAATCTCCTTCCTCGAGGATTTCCCGTGCCTGCTCCGACGGGGGGAGGTCTTCCGGTGCCGCCACGGAGTACGGACACGGAACCATGACGCATAGGGCCAGAAGGAGAATAACCTGTACATTCCACCCGGTTCCGACCGTTCGAACCGGACCTTTTACAGCCTTCATCGGTATTACGCGTGCTGGCACAACTGCCCTCAATCAAACAGGTGAACGAGTTCGTCGATGGTCGTGTCCTCTTCATCCATCCGCAGGAAGTAATAGGTCGTGGCCACGGTAATCGAAGCAATGGTATTTGTAATGAGGGCCATCAGGGTGGAACCGCAGATGAAGAGTTTCATCGAGGAAACTGTGGCTCCGGCCGGAACGAACCCGACCGTGGAGAACTGCACGGGCAATACGAGAACCAGGTTGAGCAGGAACAGGACCAGAATAATCCCGAAAATACGCAGGAGATGACCGGACGTCAGGTTGTAACTTCGTCCCAGCGCGTCGATGACGCCCGTCTTCTCGATAACGAGAGCCGGCGTACTGACGTACAGCATGGTCAATGCCACCAGGCCGGGGATCAGGCAGAAGACCCCTCCGACCAGAATAATCAACCCCTGCAGGAGCGAGACCCCGATCAGCGGAAAGAGCAGGGCAAACGCGTCGGACAGGCATTCGGTTACGACAAAACCTTCACCGTTCAACCGACGTATCACCCCGTACATCATCGCCCCGGCAAGCAGGGGCAGCAGCACAAGTGACGTCCCCAGGTTCGTGACCTGCCAGGTTATCTGTAATTCCCCCGCTTCCATCGGGCTCAGCACCAGGATCAGCGTGACCAGCAACAGCGGAGACAGGACGATCAGTCCGAGCGAAATAAACGAGACAAAATCCTCAAAGAAAATGCTGAAACTGGTTTCGAGCACCCCCGTGACGCTGAACTTTGACCCCGTCCGGGACGCGCCGGCATCACCCGTTCCCGGCACGTCCGCTCCTGTGGATTCGGGGGATTCGAATTCGTCCTTCACATCAGCAGGTCCCGCCCCGGCCGGTTCACCGTCCACGCCGGCGCCGGCACCGGTCACGGCGTCCTGCTCCTGTCCGGAGGCCGGCTCGTCGGGCACGTGCATTACGTGCTCACAGTGCGGGCATCGCACCTCCTGACCGGTTTCGTCCTCGTCCACCTGTAGCTGTCGTTTGCATTCCTCGCAAACAAACTGATTTTTGGCCATGTGCTTATAGCTGTGAAATGTGATTCAACGTATCATTCGAGGTCGCCTCTCCTGCAGCGGCGTCCCGGCCGCAGAACCCGAAGTACCATATCCAGAAAACAAAAGTCAACAGGGCGAAGAAATGACGGGCCTCCCACGGGAAATGCTCCTGCCGCACCTGCCGTAGCACGCCCTCGATGGCCCCCGCTATCAGGAACATCGGCACGGTTCCGAGGACGATCTGTCCCGCCTCCCGACCCGCGCGAGATACGGCGTCCACCCACGGCTCCGCGCCCGGGTACACAAGCGTCAGCCCGACGACCAACCCCGCCTGCAGGCACAGCACGATCGCCAGCAGTTCAGTCACCCCGTGCGGAAGCACCCATCCCCAGAATTCGTACCCCAACCCGTGCACGTGGTACAACCCGGCCATGCTTCCCAGCATCAACCCGTTGTACGATCCACTGACCAGCGCGGGCATCCCGCCAAGCAACCCGAACCCGAACGACATCAGACCCACGCGCGTGTTATGCACGAACAGGTACGTGGAGAATAACACGCGTTTTTCCGCCCCGCTCCCCCGGCCGGTATACAGCACGTCACGCAACGTGTCCGTCGAAGCAAAACTGGTCCGCTCCTGCGCCATCGACCTGGGAATGAACACGTCAGCGTACTGTCGCTCATAAGTTGTCAGCAGCAGGGCAAACCCCATCGAGAACAACATGGTGAGTATCGCCACCAGCAACTTGCCGGCATGTTTTCGAACAAGGGATGGGAAATCGTTCCGCAGGAACCGGTCCGGCCGCACGTCCGGGTTCAGGTCGTAGTGATAGATGGCCAGGTGTGCACGGGCGATTAGATTTTTCAGGTACCGGTGAAGCCGCCGGTCCAGCGACAGTTCACTGAGGACCGCGTAGCTGCCCACGGTCATCCGGTACAGGCCGCCGAGTCTTCGAACCTCTTCATAGTCCAACCCGGAAAGTCCGTTGTCCTCAATGGTTGACACGTGTTCTTCCAGCTCACGCCAGCGGCCCTCGCGTTTCTTGCGTAGATCCCGTGGCTTCATGGACCGTATGTTTCCCGCGTAAATCCGTGTAAAATGAAGAATCCATCGTCGTTACCGCCTTCCTTCAATCCTAACGAATTCCACCGGAAGGAACAATCATGGCCAATCCGCATTCAAACCGGAAGAGGACCTACTCCGGATCGGACGCGGTGATTGAATGGGAAACCCCGGACGATATCACCCTTCAGTTCGCCCCGGCCGGCCTCGGTGCACGGCTCGGGGCCGTCGTATTCGACACGGTGCTTATCGTCACCTGCCTGGTCCTGTTCGGGTTTACCGCCTTTTACGCCGGACTGTTTACCGGAAGTGCCGTACCGCTTCTTCTTGTTCTCCTGGGCTCCCTGTTCCTGCGGGTCGGATACTGGATCTGGACGGAGTGGCGCTGGTTCGGACAGACGATCGGCAAATCCCTTGCCGGCATTCAGGTACTGAACGCCGACGGTCAGCCGCTTCGGCTCTCCGCCGTGGTCACCCGCAACCTCCTGCGCGAGGTGGAGTTCTGGATTCCCGCTTCGGTACTTTACATGCTTCTCAGCGGCTACCCGACCGAACCCCTGCTGCTCTGGTGTCTCGGATTCCTGGTCATTCCTTTCGTCTCCACGACAAACCGGCGACTGGGGGACGTCGTTGCGGGAACGGTCGTGATCGAATCACCGGACCCGGTGTCGCTGAATCAGGACCTGCTCGACCATGCCGCTGCCGGCGGAGAACGTTCGTATGCGTTTCGCAACGAGATGCTTGACGTGTACGGAATCGTCCAGCTCAACGCCCTCCAGGATGCGCTGGAAAATCGGTTGCACGGTCAGAACGGCACAGCCGGTAACGACAACAGCGCCACCCTCCAACAGATCAAGGACCGGGTCGTGGAGAAAATCGATTTCCCGGACCCCGTCCCGGACCGGGAGGCCGTTCCATTTCTGACTTCGTTTTATCGAGCCATGCGCCGCCACCTGGAAGGAAAACTGGCCAGCGGCGAAGCCCTGCGTGAGGAAATTAAGGAGGACGTCGACTCCCGTTCGTCCAGTCATCTGGTGGAGCGGCTCGCGGAAAAATACCGCCTTCCGGAACGAGACCGGGGCAGATCCGAGGACAGCGAACCCTGATCGGTACACCGTCACACACTTTTCCGTCTCATCTCCTCAATTTGCAGGGCATAACAGGTTCACGTCACTTCATCGTCACCGGGCCGATAGTTAAATTCCGATGCCCCCCCTGTGTAATGTTCATACATTCAGTCATACCAGTATTCATCATTACAGTCGGCTATTATGGATGACAACAACCGTCGAATTTCCGTTGCGGAACCGATCGGCGAGGCCGTGACCTGGACGAAGAACCGGTTGTTTCACCCGTTCAACCCAGGAGAGTGGTTCGTGTACGGCTTCGCATGGTTCCTTGCCAGCCTCGCTACGTTCGATGGTTTTTCGTTTAAATTCAACGTGAATGTCGGAGGCCCAACCGGTGCCCCCGGTGATACATTTTCCGGAACCCCCCCGTCCGAACTTCTCGATCAGTTACTGCAGTGGGTCGGACTGGCGGAAGTGATCATCGGCGTGGTGATCGTGCTGGTACTTTTTGCGTTTCTCGTTCTGCTGCTCTGGCTTGGCTCCCGGGGGGCTTTTATATTCCTGGACGCCACGCTGCGGGACGAAGCCGCAATCGCGGATCCGTGGCACGCGTACAGGAAGCAGGGAAACAGCCTGTTTTTCGTTCGCCTGATCTACGTTCTGCTCGGGGGCATACTGGCCATTGGCTCCGCAGGTATTGGAGCGGTTCTGTTCATGCTGATCGATATCCTCTCCCCACTTCTCATCGTCGGGCTCGTTCTCTGTGTTCTGATCTGGACCCTGATGTTCTTCGTGTACATGATCGGGTATCAACTCCTGTCGGATTTCGTCGCTCAGGTCATGTATCGCCGGGACATCCGCTGCTGGGCGGCCTGCAAACTGTTCTGGAACGATGTGTTGCGAGCGTATCCGGGAACGTTCCTGCTGTTTTATCTCCTGAAGGCCTTACTCACGATTGGCAGCATGTTCGTGCTCGTGATCGGTGGCTGTCTTACCTGCTGTATCGGTTTTCTTCCGTACCTGTCCAACGTGATTTTCCTCCCCATCGGCGTGTTCTTTCGCACCTACTCCATCCGGATGCTCGACCAGTTCGGCGACGAGTGGGCCCTCACGACCGGGGACGAGCAACTGGCGGAACTGTTCTGAAGGGAGGGACTATAAAAAAACATAAAAAGACACATTCATACTTCGTGTTCACACACTCCGGCGACTCGCACTCGTCCGGGGGAATCAACGAAAATCCACATGCATAGCCGACCTTGTTTCGGGGGGTACATGATGATCGGATCTTGCGTTTTGGGTTACACTGGGCTCATTTATAATACGGTTTCCCGGGCCGTTCCTACGCTTCCATTTCCGACCATGTAACCACCAGGTTTCCGCCCCTGTCCTTGGCCCGGTACAGGGCTTTATCCGCCCGGTCAAGCAGCTCCTGTTTCTCGTCCATATCTTCGGACCAGGACGCGACCCCCCCGCTGATAGTCGGTGGATCCGGATGCGGTGAATCCATCTCGGCAATGTCCGAACACACCCGCTGGGCAAAAATCTTCGCCCCCTCTTCTGCTTCGCCGGAGAGGATCGAAAGAAACTCCTCACCACCGAATCGACCGGTGAGGTCCGCATTCCTTGTGTTCTCCTGCAATACCTGCCCCGTTTTCCTGAGAATCTGATCGCCCGCGTCGTGTCCATACTCGTCGTTGTAATGTTTGAAATCATCGAGATCAAAAAAGGCAATACTCAGTTGATGTCCGCGGCGGGCGTCCTCAACCTGCTTGTCAAAATAAAAGTCGAGTGCCCGACGACTCTCGAGCCCGGTAAGCGGGTCTTTGAACGCCATCTGCATGGCTTCCTCTCGCTCCTCGATCAGCCTGCTCGACAGCCACCCGGTGAACAGGGTCACCACAAGCAATAGTCCAACGACGATGCCGTAAAGCCACCAGTTCAATTGTTGGTCCAGGTACAAGACGCTAATTATCTCGGCCAATCCAAAAGCAATCATGGTCGCCGTTGCCGCATACACCGTCCCCCACATCCCTCTGTAATACGCCAGCAGGAATAGGGGAATTAAACTGAAAATCCAGACCAGACCCACGTATTTATCGGCGGAGGCCGGCCAGAGAAGATACACGATAAACGTGGCGAGCAGAGCAAGGAAGCTCAAAACCAATCCACGGAGCGGAACGGATTGATTGGCGGTTGTATGGATTTCGGATTGCAGGAAGTTCGGTTTAAACCTCATATCAGTTGTTGTCTATGATGAAGAACGTGTTTATCGTATCCCTTAACTCATCCGTAGAATCGGGAGTGTAACCACCCATCAAAATTTGTATATTTGCTATCCCTGTTGAGACAGTATACAATTCATGCACAACCGAAACAAAATTGTGCTACATCGAACATTTATCTGTAGTACGAACATTTTTTATCTCATTCCTTACGATTTGTAATTCATTTGATCCTCTTCAGGGCACGTCGCATTTTCAAGAGACAGTTCAGTATATATCAGGTGGGAAATGTATAGCATAACACTTTTTACAGCCTGTTGCACGCAAATTTATATGTACGGCATATGGCAAATTATCCGTTTATATTCCACCTGTCTGTGAAGGGATCGGAAAGTTTCTTTTTGTTCAGCAGGCTACTTATATAAAACAGTAGTTGAAGCCCCCATTGGATTCTCGATTCGAATGTACAGTAGACGTTTGTCATATATGGAGCCGGTGCTGCTGATCGTACGCGCAATACGGTCGACGATTTCGTAAGATTCATGTTCACTCTTTCGTTCCCCCTCTTTCATGACTACCGGAATCACGATCGGCCGATGGCTTCATCGTGCCATCTGCTGCCTTTTACTCCTGGTGCTGTACGGATGTGCGTCCACAGATTTGAAGCGGATCCCCGATCCCCTTCAGTCGACCGAACCCTTTGAATCCATTCTGCTGGAGTACGTCCGTGGAAACGACGAATACGCGTTACGTCGGCTCAAGGATTTTCGTAAGCAGCATCCGGAAGATCAGAGGGGACAGATCCTGCACAACGCACTCACGTCGGAAACCGAAGCAGCTGAGAAATCCACGAACGCTGTACGTAAGGGGTATGTTTCGTTTCACAAAAACAACTCCAGAACGTCTCACATAAATCTTCTCCGGCTTTTATCCGGAATACAGGCACGAAACCCAACGATACAAAAAACAGCTGCATGAGATTATTCGAGCACGGGCCGCCCTCGATCGTGAAGGTGTTTCCTACGGTCCCCGGTTCAACCTCATTACTCGGTTTTATCCCGGTGGTATTCTTGCCAGCCTGACCCAGTCGGTCATCGATGGAATCTGGAAGCGAAACTACGGCATTGAACGTGCGAAAGGAGAGCTGGTCTCCCGCCTGAGCATCTACGCCCGGGAGCAAAGGAAGAAATTATATCTGGCGACGAAGGCGTATGCCCGGGTGCTCTTCGAACAGAAGCGAAAACAGGTGCTTCACAGACGGCTCCGGCTCGCCCGCACCACCGTACGCCGTCTGGAACAGCGTGTCTTTTACGACGTCCGACCGGATCTCTCCATACTTCAAGAAACCCGGGACATACAGAATTTGTCCGAACGGCTTCAGGAGACGAAAATGACGGTTCGTCAGGCGAAAAACACGCTGAACACCTTATTGAATCGTCCCGTGGACGCCCCGCTGCAACTGAAGCCACAGGTGCCCGAAATTACGGATAAACCCCCGATCCCGTGGGCGGTCAAAAGTGCGATAACAAGACGGACGGACGTGTCCCGGATCCAGGGGGCGTTTCGGCGAGAAAAAGGAGAAATCAGAAGCAAGAAATTGACACCACTTGATGCGAAAGGGGTCGTCAGCTATGGAACCGGAGGTTCAGAGGACCTTACGTCCGGCCCGACGATTGATGGACGATATTCCATCCCGCTTCTTTACTGGCCCATTGTGAACGCCCGAAACAGGGAAGAACGGGCCATTCTGAACACCCTTATTTCCGAAATGGACGAGAAACTATCCGAAATTCAGCAGGAGGTAGCTGACAAAATCGAGACCATGCGAACGGAACAGCAGATGCTGAAAGATCGTCGGAATCGTCTCCGTCGTGTCCGATCGGAACTGGAAGAGGCGAAACTTCAACAGGATAGCGGAGCACTTTCGAACTGGTCGTATTACACGGATCGGAAACACTTATATCTTGAAACCGTTCTGGGCATCCTGACCGAGAAACGCAACCTGACGATGACGTACCTGGAACTGGCTGAATCAATGGGGGCCTCCGCAAAACATCTTCCGCTTCAAAAGATGTCCGATCATACGGATGTAGATTTCAAAAAGAAAACGTCTCAAAAGCCGTTAAAAAAAGGAATCGTAGTGAAATTCAGTCGATTGCGTTCCGGTGAACCGGAGAAATCTTTTCTTCGTAAATACCTGAAGAGGATGAGCTACAGACGATTGGTTGTGACGGTGGATGAACCCGTCCAAAAAAAGGACGATTCACTCCTTGGCAACCTCATCAGCGAAATACGGGACCGGAAACGAAAAACGATTGCACATGTCTCCGTTTTCGATCAGGACATGAACGTTTCCCGGGCAGCGGCTCGCCGGTTAAACTCCCTTCTGGATTTTCAGGAACGAAGTCCCGAACCATTTCATGCAATCGCTGTTGGGACAGGTGCCATCTCCGACGTCTCCGCAGACACATTCATACGTCAAACCAGAGAACTTAAGAAGAACCGATTTCTGAATACGCAGCCGGATGAACGGGTGTTTCTGGTCGTACCGTTTTTATATCTAAAATCGCTGGATGCCCCTCCCCTCAAACAGTTTTTGAACCGGCTTCCGGACCGTTTCGACGAACTCATCGTCCGATATCACGCCAGCGACCCGGTTGACATCGAATCATTGCTACACCATGCGGCGAACGCCACAAATAGCTCTTCGCCCGTTCCCGTCTGGCATGAAATCGCGAATCGGCATGTTGTGGAACACCAGAGGTCAGTGCACGAAACGAAAACGGACCTCACACCTCGTGCGTATCGAGAGGCCCTGGAATCCATTGCCGTTCCGTATCAATCGAGCCCGTGGTTCAGCGGTGTGATTCTCAACAACTATCATCAAATGAAACATGCGTTGCTTCCGGAATGAACGTTCGATGACAGAGCCTCCATTTTCCCCGGTAACGTGTAACGCTTATTCACAACAGAAATGAAAGGCACAAGCTGGAACAAATCCAGAAAGGAAAAACAGGAAGAACCACAACGTGCGGAGTCCACGAAGAAATCGAAAGACCCCTTACGAACAACCTGGTATTTCTGGGTTTTCGTCGGTTGCATCGTGTTGTTTGGCCTGGCTTACATGGCCTACAGTTATCTGGAGTCCCGGTATGTCATAAGCACCGGGCGGATTATTCACCCTGCTGTTCAGGTTCGAGCCAGCACAGGAGGGACGATAACCACGGTTCACGTTTCCGAAGGAACACCTGTCAGGGAAAATGATCTGTTGCTGACCCTTCAGAACGGGGTAATACAATCTGAACTTCAACAAAAAAAGTCTGCTTACGAACAGTCGAAACAGGAACTCCAGGGACTGAAAAACATGGAACTGGATCCTGAACGGAATAACAGAGTCACCTCCTCCCGTCGATCAGTTGTCCAGGTCACGTCACGGCTGGACGAAAAAAAGCTTGAATTGAAACGTCTTCGGGAGCAGCAGGAGGAGTTAAACGACAAACTTGAGCGCTTTGAAAAACTCTATCTTCTTGAAGCGGTGTCGAGACCGGAATTCCTTGAGGTGCAGTCGAAATACGACGACCTCACCTCCCGTTTTAAAGTGACTCGATCCACCTTTTCCAGTTTAAAATCGGAACTGGAAAATGTAGAGCAGACCGTCTCACAAACAAAGAAATCGATCACACACCAGAAAAAAAAGAAAAAACAAAAAATTAATGAACAACAGGCGGTCGTGAAGCAAAAGAAACACGAACTGGAAAAGATCCGCCGGATGCGGGAGCAATTAAACATCAGGGCTCCCCGTGACGGAATGATTCAGCAGGTCATGAGAGGAGAACAGGAACATGTGTCAGAACATGAACCCCTTCTTTCCATCACCTTACAGGAGGAGCAGTGGATTCAGGCGTACGTTCCCGTCCAGAAATATCCGGCCCTTGAACACGGCGAACCGGCCAGGATCACGGTCGTGGGGAACAGGAATCTCACACTGACAGGAACCGTCAATTTACGGCGTTCGGCTCGGACGGACGAGCGTTCCTTCACATCTCTCGATCAATGGAAAAACTCTCCTCTGAATCTGGAATACGAGGTGGTTCCCGTTCGAATTGACCTCAAACACCCTGAAAAACAGCTCCGGCCCGGAATGATCGTTCATGTACGCATCTCCCTGGAAACAGAATTCTTTAACTGGTTTTAATCCATTCTGATGGCGGACGTCAAAGGCGAAACCAAACTGGAACTGCTCAAACAGTTGAGCAATGGGAACCTGGATGTGCTTGAACCGGAACTTACCGGTTCTGTAGACACCGGGTATCGTTATCCGGATGTCGACGCCCTGTTTGACCTGGATTCCGCAACTTCAATCTCAATGCTTGAGGAGCTGGCGGGTGACGGGTTTCTCAACCGGGAACTTGTGGATCGTATACACCTGTGTCCGGACTGCGGTCGTTACACCCTTAATTTTCGTGAAGTTTGTCCCGACTGCCGGACGGTCCGAATCACGCTGACGGACATGATTCATCACTACTCCTGCGGCAACGTCGGACCGGAGATCAAGCACAAGGTGGGGTCGAAATTAATCTGCACAAAATGTGACACTGAGCTGCAACACATTGGCATTGACTATGAAAAAGTAAATACGCTGTATTACTGCGACAACTGTGGAAATAAATTCGAGGACCCGGAGGTGTCCTGCCGTTGTCTATCGTGCGGGGAGGAACACGACATATCCAGCGTTGAAGAACGAAAAATTCACCTGTATGAACTATCGTCCCAGGGCACCCGTTCGGTCGAGCAACAGTCGCTGGAGTTGGCACAATCGGGCCCGGCGCTGTTCGATGAAGATATCGACGTGTTTTCATTTGAAATGTTCAGGGAACAGTTATCCATTGAGTTCCACAGGGCGAAACGGTATGACCGGCCCGGAACACTGCTTCTCGCCGAGCCGGTGCCGGTTGAATTATCCCTCGACCAGATGGAAACGGCTATGGAGGCGGGTGAATACATCAACGATATGAAACGCCTGGCAGAAATTTTCAAAGATGAAACGCGGACTGCTGACTTCCTCGCTGTCTATCAGGACCGTCAGTTTGCTATGATCCTCTCGGAAACAGACCGGGAAGGAGCTGGCGTTTTTGCCCGCAGACTAACGTCGAGACTGGAAGACGGAGAACGTCCGTTCGAACATCAATGGAAACTGCATGTTGGTTTGACAGAGATGAGTGATGCTGAAGATCCCGACCACCTGATGGAGGAAACGATCGCAAGGCTTCAGGAGGCAAGACACCAGGATGAGTCAACCATCATCATCGACAGGTCGAGGGAAGATGGTTCATAGCGATGCATACATAGAATAACGATGGAATGGTTTGTTTCTTCATTTCGTGAACTGATCCGTTTTCTATGGAGTTTGTATGACTTTATGATCTCCATGGAAACCACTACATTCATCCGAACCTACTGGGCCATCATTTTTCTTGAAATCCCCCGGTACGTGCTCACCGACTTCGTGGTTCTGTTGTACAGTTTGCGGGGGCGGTTTTCGTTTGATGACGAATCCCGACAGCTGGAATCACTGGATAATCCTCCGTCGGTGGCCGTTATTCTTCCTGTTCTTAACGAAGAAGACACCCTTCGACCGACCGTAGAGTCCATTCGTGAACAGACGTATCCGAACCTGGAGGTCATTGTCGTTGACGACGGTTCGGATGATCGAACGCCAGAGATTGGCAGGGAACTGTCCCGGAAAGGCATAATTGAGTTCCACCGGCAGGACGAACGCCAGGGGAAATCGGCGGCGCTGAATCACGCCCTTGAAGTGTCCTCGTCCGAGTACGTGATCTTTATGGATTCGGACACCACGCTGGATCGGGACGCCGTGCTGAACATGATTCGACATTTTAAACATGAGGACGTCGGGGCGGTCTGTGGAAATTTGGGGGTACGAAACTGGTTTTCAAATCCGCTGACGATGCTTCAGTCCATCGAATACCTGATTTCGATTACGGTTGGACGGTGCTTCCGCTCCCTGATCGGTATTTTACCCATCGTGTCCGGGGCGTTCGGCTCGTTTCCCAGAACACTGCTTGAACGCGTCGGCGGACACGAGCCCGGGCCCGGCAACGATTCGGACCTGACGATTCGCATTCGTAAACTGGGGAAACGAATTGTTTTCGATCCCCGGGCAAACTGTTTGACCAATGCTCCCACGTCAGTCACTTCGTTGATCAAACAGCGACTCCGGTGGAATCGAAATGTCATTCGGACCCGACTGTTTCGACATCCGGACACGTTTCGATTGTGGACCCACCACTTCCGCTGGCAAAATCTTTTATCCTTTGTCGATACCCTGTTTTTTACGATGATCGTTACGTTTTTCTGGGCTGTTTATCTTATCGACATCTTTCTGGCCTATCCCGGGCAGTTCCTGGTCATCTACCTGGCCAATTACGTGTTTCATGTCCTGTTGAAACTTCCTCAGGTGTCCGTTGGACTGATACTGAGCCGGCGTCGAAGCACTCATCTCAAGACGTTATTCATTGTTCCATTGTACCCGGCGTATAAAATTGCGCTGAAGGTGGTCCGGATCGTGGCCGTAATTCAGGAGTTGTTCTTCCGGGCTTCATTCAATGATCCGTTTGCACCGGAAAAAGTTCGTCGGGAGATGGAACCCTTTTGACGGTCACTCGTCACTGTCCTTGAGCATTTAAAGTGATGGCTTATGACGGTTGAAAAAACTCGTCTTTGTACTCTGCAGCTCACCGGTGTACACCACGTACAATTCATTGATCCTTTACATTTCAACAACTCCCCATGAACTCCGAGGAACTGCAATCAAAAATAAAGCACCACACGGCAAACGTTTGTGTAATGGGCCTGGGATACGTCGGGCTTCCGCTCGTGCAGGCCATCCTGAACAAGGGATTTCCCGTTGTCGGCCTGGATTCGGACCAGCAGAAAGTGGATCAGCTGCAGGCGGGAAACTCCTACATCGAATCCGTGCCCGATCAGTCAATAAAGGAATTCGTTGAAACAGGGCAGTTTAACCCAACGACGGATGCATCCTTACTCGACGACGCGAACATCATTGTCATCTGTGTGCCCACCCCCCTCAACGAAGATCGCACGCCGGACACCGAATTCATCGAACAGGCCGCACGAACCACCCGAGATCACCTTCAGTCAAACCAGTTGATCGTGTTGGAAAGTACAACGTATCCCGGTACGACAGAAGAGCTACTGGTACCCATCCTGGAGGAAAGCGGACTGGATGCCGGTCAGGAGTTTTACGTGGCGTATGCCCCCGAGCGTCTCGATCCGGGTAACAAGGAATATACAACCGACAATACCCCTCGGGTACTGGGGGGACTGAACGATGCAAGTACGGTCATTGCCCGGGATTTTTACCAGGAGATCACAGTCGGTGTGGTTTCCGTGGACAGTCCACGAGAGGCGGAAGCGACCAAGCTTCTTGAAAACATTTACCGCTCGGTCAATATTGCACTGGTCAATGAGCTAAAGGTCCTGTTTCAGGACATGAACGTGGACGTCTGGAACGTCATCGAAGCCGCCCGAACCAAACCATACGGCTTTGAAGCGTTCTACCCGGGCCCCGGTCTCGGGGGACACTGTCTACCAATTGATCCGTATCTGTTGTCCTGGAAAGCCAGACAGGAGGGACAGGAAGCACGGATGGTTGAGCTGGCGGGTGACATTAATACCGGTATGCCTGCACTCATTGTCCGGCGGATCGAACGGACCTTATCCAACCGGAATGAATCCCTTTCGTCGTCGGACGTCCTCATCCTCGGAGCGGCATACAAAGCGAATGTGGACGACATCCGAGAATCCCCGGCGCTTGCAATGTTCAAACTTCTGGAAACAGCCGGTGCACACGTGGACTACCATGATCCCCATGTTCCGAAAATTACGAGTTCACGAAACTATCCCGGCGAAAAAACGTCCATCGACGGATACCCTGAAGCAATGTCGAACTACGACGCCGTCATTATCTGCACCGACCACAGCGCCTACAAACCCCAGGAGCTACTTACGCACGCCAGGCTGATCTTCGACAGCCGAAACCTGATGGGGGACATCGGGCGAAAAAATGACCGCGTGGTCTTTGTGTAATCGCGGTATCTGGATTAACCGACCATACCCCCTACGAACCGTATTTCACGGATTCTTGTTTTCGATGATCTTTGCTTATGCACCGATTATTTTTCCAGCAATCACCGGTTTGCGGATAACGGTTCTTCACATCTTTTATCTGCACACGATTTTTTTCACGGCGCTCTGATTCTCCGGGTAATCGGTAAGCCGGGCTCTTCGTCTCTGAACGTCTTCGAGTTCATCCGGAAAACCGGTGTTGTATCCTCGAACGCCGAAACTTCCCGAGAACTGAACCGAAATCAGAATTGGACAGGCCGTAAATGCGTTCACCCCCTCCTCTTCGATGCAGCAAACGAGTGGATCGGACACCTGCATGAGGCTACTCCACCCAGATTGTTTTTCGATTGACGAACTCCTTGATACCCGCTTCGGACAGTTCCCGACCGTACCCGGATTCTTTGATCCCGCCAAACGGAACCCGCGGATCGGACTTGACCAGTTGGTTGATAAACGTGCACCCGGCCTCGATCCGCCGGGCTATTTTTTTTCCTCTCGTTCGATCCTCGGTCCAGATGCTGGCTCCCAGGCCAAACGACGTGTCATTGGCTTTTTCTACGGCTTCTTCTTCGTCCTCCACGCGGAAGACCGAAGCGACGGGACCGAACAGCTCCTCCGTATCGCCCGGGCAGCCGGACGGTATGTCCGAAAGCACAGTCGGCCTGTAAAAGGCCCCTTCCCGGTCCATCGGTTGCCCGCCTGTAACCACCCTGGCTCCGGCGTCCACACTTTTCCGCACCTGATCGTGTAGCTGTTCCATGAGCCGGAACTCGGCCTGCGGTCCGACGTCGGTGTTCGGATCCGTGGGATCTCCCACCGTCAGGGTCTCGACTTCTCGTTTCAACCGATCCAGAAACTCGTCGTACACGTCGTCGTGCACGATGAATCGTTTGGCGGCGATACAGGACTGTCCGCTGTTCAGGTTCCGGGCCAATCCCCGGTTTCGGCGGCCGCTTCGAGATCGGCGTCGTTCAGGACGATAAACGGGTCGCTTCCGCCCAGTTCGAGAACGGTCTTTTTCAATTGCTGGCCGGCCTGAGCCGCCACGGCCCGTCCGGCGGGCCCGCTTCCGGTAAGCGTCGCCGCCTTTACACGATCGTCGGCAAGGACACGTTCCACCCGCTCGGAACCAATAAGAAGCGTCTGAAATACACCATCGGGATAACCGGCCTGACGAAACACCTCTTCAATGGCTTTCGCACATTCCGGCACATTGGAAGCATGTTTCAGAAGGCCCACATTTCCGGCCGTCAGGTACGGTGCGGCAAATCGAAACACCTGCCAGAAGGGAAAGTTCCACGGCATAACCGCAAGCACCGCCCCAAGAGGCTCGTAAACGGTTCGAACCTGTGAGCCCGGCGGGCTTGGATGGGCCTCCGGTTCGAGATACGCGTTCGCGAATTGTGCGTAGTGACGACAGACCCATGCGCACTTTTCAATCTCACGTTCGGCCTGCTCGATCGGCTTGCCCATTTCCCGGGTCATGATGTCCGCGTATTTTCGGTTGTTGTTCCGGAGTACTTCTCCCGCCGCCTCGATTCGTTTTTCCCGGGATTCAATGGATCGCTGTTTCCAGGAGGAAAAAACCTCTTCGGATTGTGACAGAGCACGTTCCACTTCCTCCGTTGATTGCTCTTCGTACGTGGAGATCCGTTCCCCCGTTGCCGGATTGATGTTATCAATGGTCATCGTTGTCCCCTGTATTGTTGTTTCAAAACATCAGTTCGATAACTCAAATTACGAATGTTCGGACGTAATACCTGTGCCAAATTGTTTTTGCTCCGGTCAAGAACCTGTACCGACGTTCTTCCAGTGTGATATCGAATCTCTGATCGGACGACTGGAATTATTCAGATCATGCCCGCCCCCGTATCTTCATCGTATAATGGACGCGCCGTGTTGCAACCATGAATGCGTCAGGACGGTTTTTCATACCATTCTGCATAGCTGTCTGGTGCACATCGTAATCCGCGGAACGCGTCCGTCATTTTTTGCTCCAGCCGTTTGTAGACTGTGTCCAGATCCCGGTGTAATAGTTGATGGGGTTCGATACCCGTTCGTATTCGCTGACAGTGACTCCTGACGCAAAACCGTATCGTTCAAAACATGGTTATGAGGTGTTGTCAAGTGCTGGTCAGTTTCGGGACGATTTCGGCCTGTATGTCCTTCGAGTTCTTCTTCGTTATCACGTTTTTCAGCACCGCCGTCATAAGAAACACACACATCCAGCTGGCCGTAGTCTCTCATGCAGATGGATTCAGGTGTCCTTTCCTCAAGGGCGTTTCCGTCCGGAATATATTCAGGGTCGCCCCCTTATCACACCGGAAAACTTCATCCGCTCCACTTACCGTTCATGGGTTGGTACAATCCTCCCACGTCTTTAGACGTGATACAGTTCATGTCCCCGATGGCCCTTCGAGTTATTCGAGGGCCTCAGGGTTCCACAAACAACGCCTTTGGAGCATTTTTGAATGTAACGGCATTATTTCTTCTCTCTTCCTTACCACCACACCCCTTAGCTTCAAATAGATTGGATAATTATCTACACTGATCACCTCTCTTCCCGTATTTCCGGGATAAGAATACAATTTTCGTAACGACTCACCTATTCGTGAAGAGCTCGTGACCGACGGTGCCCCCGCCGGAAAATATCAATTGCAACCTTTCTTTGAAAGTGAATCGGTGAGAAGTTACCAATCTATTTAAGCGTAAAAGAAAATTATGACACGGTTCCCTTCTACAATGAAACGGGTATCTTTTCAGGAAACAGCTACAAAATAGAATCGTTGGCTTTCAGCTTTCGGAAAACAGGTGTACACGTTCGAGACAACTGTCATCATAACAAGAATTGCTGAGAAAGACGACCGAGCAGTACGAATAGATTACGCTCGTTTACTCATGACCTACCCCTTTCGCTTTGTGGACATTCTCCGGAATACGGTCGATAAGATCGTTTTCGAGGGCTGTATTCTCTCCCCGGTTTTCTTCAGGACGAGCTCGTAACCACCGGAACCGCAAAATGAAGACCACGGAGAAGTACCGGGTCGAGAACCCTGTAGATTGATACACTATTGGGTTTTACGCGGATGAGCTGGAATACCGCATTCGAAGACGTTCCAGAGACGGTCGGTCGCTAATTTATGAGAAAATACCGGAGGTCAAAATTGAACTGCTTACGTTCTTTGTTCATCTTTGTGATTGTTCTCAGTCTCCAATTCACACCGATCACTGCAGTCAACGATGACGGGTCCTCAAACACATCGAATGAGGAAACCGTTACAATATATTCCGAAAATGACAGTCCCTACTACAAACCCAACGAGTCCACGGATGAAAACCAGACGAACGCAGCCGGAGTAAGCCTGCTGTACGAACCGGCATGGGCGAAGGACCTCGCGCCTTATATGCCCTTCGCCGACGCGTTCGGTCCGGCTGATTACGGTGCCGGATTTGTCCTGGGCCACCTCATCTTTACTCCCGAAGACATTACGATTGCCGAACCTCAACCCGACGACCATCCATGGGCGGGGTACCTGTTTGCAGGGGGACTCTGGCAACGAACCGACAAACAACGGACAAAAATGGATCACGTTCAGTTTGACCTGGGTGTGGTCGGTCCGGCGGCCCGGGCGGAGTTCCTGCAAGAAACGGTACATTCCTACTTCGGCAATCCGGAACCGGAGGGATGGGATAACCAGCTGCCGAACGAAATCACAGGGAACCTGCACGTTCGCCGTAAATGGCGACTGTTCCCGGGGTCCGTAGACGTCGTCCATCCGAACCTCACGTATGACGTCATTCCGATCGCGGGGGCGTCCGTCGGCACGGTTCTCCGGGAAATCCGGGTCGGTTCAACTGTTCGTGCTGGATGGAAACTTCCTGAGAATTTTGGTCCGGGTCGATTGCTTCAGTTGCAGGATGCTACGGGAACGGCACAGCGGGGATTCTCGGCGTACGGGTTCGGTCGTGCGACCGGTCGTGCCGTTCAACACAATATCTTCCTTGACGGGTCGGATTTTCAGGATTCCCCGAGTGTGGATCGAAAACCGCTTGTTGGAGAACTGCAGGGTGGGGTGAAACTGCTGTATCGAACCGCGAACTGGCAGGCGGACCTCACCTACAGCCAGACCGCAATGAGCCGAACATTTGAACAGCAGGACGATGGACATGCATTTGGAACGTGGACAATATCGTGTTCGTTGGATTTTTGAATCGTTACATTCCCAACCGCTGGGCGCTTACGACATAGCGACATCGTCCGGGTAATCCCCCCCCACTGCCGAGCGGTTGGAATCCTACTGAAGCAGCGGGGTGGATCAGCAGTTTCCCTGATTCATGTTACATCCCACACGACTCCTCCATTTTCTCTTCAAGGATTTCTTTTACCTTCTCAAACCCGTCTTTCCCGGAAAGAGTAAGGTGTTCACAAACCGCCTCCGGTATATTGTCAAGCGCAAACAGTGCGCCGCCCTGCACGTTCACCGAATCGGCCTGTTTGATCACCGCAATGAGTTCGTCCCGGGAGGCAAGGGCACGCAGCGCTTTCCACTGGGTATAGAAGACGGTGGAATCGGTCTCGTTACGCATGGCGGAAGCAAGGGGAGTGATATGTTTTGATTCACCAATATCATCGATGTTCAACGCGGCGGCCTTCCGGACACGGGGAGACGAATCCGCCAGTTGCCGTGCAACAACTTCCGCTCCCTGTTGTGTTTTTTTCTCTCCCAGTACGCGAATCGCCTGAATCCGGCGGTTCGTACCGATACCGCCGTCTCCTCTTGCCCAACTACTGAACCGGTCCAGGTCCGGCCCGATACGACCGAGCGTCCACACTGCATAGGTTTCGGCCATCATTGAGAGGGTTCCACTCTCGAGCGCATTCAGCAATGGCCGGCGAGATGCTGTACCTCGACGAACCAGCTCCAGTTGCGCGTCGGTCCGCCACGTACGCACCTGATTATCGAGATCCGCAATGAGCTGATCGAACGACCACTGATTGTACGGTTGCGTCCGCCTATCCTTGAGCCACTGTTTGCGAGGAGTCAACGGTCGTTCACTATGTCGTATGCGAAAAATCCGTCCGTAGTGTAATTTCCCTTTTTTGTCCTCCGGACGGTGCGGGGCGAAGGAGGAACCGTATTTTGCCCCCCATCCCCCGACGTAGAGGGCCCCGCTCGGACCCACAACCAGGTCCGTCGGGCGAAACAGCGGCTTGCCTTCCTCCGGCACGTACTCGGTTTCCGCTCCCTTGGTTTCACCACCGTCCGCGAAATTTGATTCCATGCCTCCATCATCCTTCAGGTTTGCACCATCCCAGTAGGGTCGGAACGTGTAGATGTTGTTGTTCGCCCAATCATTTACGAAGAAAATGTTTCGAAAGTTCTCCGGAAAATGTCGATGTTTGTAGTACACCATCCCCACCAGTGAGCTTTCGTCGTACCGTGTGAAATGATGGGAAGCCGGAGCAACACGGGGGTCCTCCCCCATCCAATCGAAGTCAACGTCCGGGTGTTTCATGCCGAAATAGGCTCCTTCAAACGGCATCAGCATGCGGTCCCCGTAGTTTCCGGGATCCTGATCGTTGCCCAGCCAGTTGAACCCGGGACCAAATGTCCAATCCCAGGGGTTCCGTAAGCCACGGGCAAAGATCTCCAGGTTCTGACCGTCCGGGTCCATTCGGAGATACCCCCCTTCTTCACTCGGCCATTCACCAATGTAATCCGCTTCATACTGCTCCGGTGTATAGACCTTGTTGATGGGTTGCTCCACGGGATCGTCCGACTCCACGTTGTGCAGTTCACGAAACGGCTCCGGGGCGCCTTTCTGTACCCGGCTATTGCCCTGACTCATGTAAAGTCGGCCGTCCGGTGCCCACACCAGCCCGTGTAACCCATGACGGAGGTGACCGAGGTGGGTGAGCACCTTCACGTACCTGTCCGCTTTCAGGTCTCCGTCCGTGTCACGAACGTAGGTCAGGTCCGGCGCGTTCGCCACCCAGAGCGCTCCGTCGCGCCAGGCGAGACCCTGTACGGAATTGAACCCGGTAGCAAATTCCTTCACGCCGTCCGCCTTTCCATCCTGGTTTTTATCAACCACCACCCATACTGAATCCTTGGGTGTATCCGGGTCGGGTTGCCTGTACTGCGGCCCTCCACCGGCGTACAGACGCCCCTGCTTCCCGACCGCCAGGGCGGAAATATGGATAAAGGCCGGCTCCCGGGCAAGAATGTTCACTTCAAATCCCTCTTCGACCTCGGGCAACCCGTCCGGATCGAACTTCACGTTATCCGGGTGAAACGGATCGTCCGGGTTTTGCTGTGCCGGAAGCGACCCCGACAAAAATACAAAACCAATGATAAGCACTGCGGTTAGACCGTGGCGATTTAACATATGTTGAGGCTGGAAGAGTTGTTAATGTACGTGACGGTCCCGGGAACGGAGGAAGACGAACCCGGGTTTGAATAAAATGCGTATGAAACAGCGTATCAAGAATAAACGGGATGAGATACCAATACAACGTTTTGCCGACAACCGGTAACCGACATCCTGTCCGTCCATATGAACCCGAAAGCACATAAAGGTTTCGGTAGGGTAACATTCAACACACCGACCAGGAAGAATAAATGATACGAACCTATCTCGTAAAACCGAGGTGTTTTGTCCACGTTCTGTCAAATACAATCGCAAGTGCTGGAACGTTCAGCATGAGTTTGTTTGAATACATTTCGTACTTTGTCCATAATTCTTCCATCGTGAACCCGTCATCAACGAACTATTGATGTTAGAGATCGTAGCTATCGTGATGGAATTGTTCGAGGGCTTCCGACGGGTTCCACGGTTGTAAGATAACGTAACCGTGGGGTTTATAACGAACCGGTTACAAATATCTTACGGATCTCTTTCGGCTCAGCTTCTCGAAAATTGGATTGGCCTGTGGGTTTAATTGGCTTTCTCGTCAATAGCTTTCCGTACGATGCCTCAACAGGAACCTGTTTCTTTCTACAAAATGAACGGGATTGGAAACGACTTCGTGCTCTTCGACGCTCGGTCGTTTGACCAACGTCCCCCATCCTCCGAAGTGCAAATGCTCTGTGACCGGAAACGGGGGGTCGGTGCGGACGGCGTGATTCTGCTTGAAAAGGGTACGGATGCTCCGTTTCGCATGGTAATGTACAATCCGGATGGGTCCCGCCCGGAGATGTGCGGGAACGGCATCCGCTGTATCGCACGACTTATCTACGACATCGGTGCAACGGATCAGACGGAATTTCAGGTGGAAACGGACGCCGGACCCAAGCACCTCCAGCTATCCCTGGACGAGGAATCGGAGCTGGTGACCGGCGTGCGAGTAAACATGGGACAACCGGGACTGACCCGTGGTGAGGTTCCAATGACCGGTCCGGACGAGCCGGTGCGGGACGAACCCCTGTCCATCGATGATCAATCGTTTGAAATCACGGCCGTTTCCACGGGGAATCCTCACATTACGATTTTCGTGGAGGACGCCGAACAGGTCCCTCTTGAGAACTGGGGACCGCAACTTGAGCACCACGAACGTTTCCCCGAGCGCACGAATGTACACTTTGCCGAGGTGCTCGGGGATCACGAGGTGCGTCAGCGAACGTGGGAACGGGGAGCCGGTGTGACGGAGGCGTGCGGCACAGGGGCCTGCGGCGTGAGTGTTTCGGCCATCATAACGGATCGTGTGGCCAGTCCCGTTACGGTACACCTGGACGGAGGGGACCTTAAGGTAAGCTGGGCGGGTAACGACACTCCGATTTACATGGAAGGTCCCGCCGAATACTGTTTCACGGGCGACTGGTCGATTCGGGACGATTCCTGGCAAGCACATGGATGATCATACCGCCGGCGTCCGGAACCCGTTCGATCCGTACATTCCCGTCTGGATTCTGGTTGTTTCGTTCACGTTTTATCTCCTGACGCTGCATCCGGATATTGGATGGGGAGCCGGGGCGGACGTTGCCCGTCAGTCACTGTTCCCGGAGACGATGGAACACCTCCGTCACCCGCTCCGAACGTTCATGGGCCTTATCGCTGCATCCCTGTCCTCTTCTCTTCCCTTCCTATCCGGCGTGGTTTCACAGAACGCTGTTTCCGCTTTCTTCAGTGCAGCGACACTTTCCCTGCTGTACCTGGTTTGCCTTCGTTCCGGGTGGAGCCGTTTCAGCGGAATAATGACCTGCGTCACGCTCGGTCTGTCACAGATGTTCTGGCACCTCGCCACAACGTCCGGACCTCATCCGGTGATGATGTTTCTTCTCCTGCTTGTCGTTTACTGTACCATGCGCTGGACAGCCCGTAACACGCAGCACGGTACAGGCTGGCTTGTGGCCGCTGCAGTACTGATTGGAGTCGGTACGGGCGAGTCCATTTTCTTTTTTCTCCTGTTCCCGGGCATGATCATCCTACTTTTCTCGTTCAGTGAGCCGTATTCACGTTGGTGGAGTCCGTTTCTGTTCGTTTTATTTCTTCTTGTTGGTTATGGTACGTCGCTGGTGCTGTCTACTTTGTTAACGGGAAACCTTCACCCGGACCAACTGCTTCCGGTCCAACCGGAGCGGTTATCCGAACACCTATCACCGGACGATTTGTTCAGTAACATGACCACTTATGGGTTACTCCTGATGTACCAGTTTCCACTTTTTGGTGTCCTCCTGGGTCTATTCGGGGTCGTGGTACAATTCGGTAAACAGCGTCCGGTCCGGTGGATACTTCTCGTATCAATTCTGCTGTCAATCCCGCTGTTTGACACTTCCTTTCCGGACGGCCGGTATTTTCTTTCTTCGCTGGCCTTTGTGCTGTTCGCTGTTTTGATCGGGGAGGGGTTGGGCTGGTTTCTTCGATATGCGTCCCTCCATCGGGAAGCGATGGATAGCTCGTACGGTTCTATTCTCATCGCCGTCGTTGCGGTTCTAAGTTTGAGCCCGATTATGCTGTACATCTCCGTGGCGGACCCGGAGCACAGGACGATTGTCTCATCCCTGCTTCCCGAGCGATCTTATCCACGCATTGATCGCACGACGTATTACATGGTCCCATGGCAGGGACATGGAAACGGTGCCCGAAGGTTCTGGCTGGACACGAAAAGCATTCCGGATCACTCGATCCTGATCGCCGATCGCGGCGCGGCCGCACCGGTTCGCTTCTACAGTTTACAGACCGGTGCTCCGGACCGTATTGACATCCGGAATCCGGACAAGGTTCCGTTTCGAAGACAGCCGGTTCATACCGTAAACTCGTGGCTCAACCAGTATTCGACCCACGACGGTGAGCAAAATGAACCTCCCGCCCGGGGGGTTTACTCGTTGAACTCCCATCCGCTGTTTCAAAAGTATCTACTTCAGAAGGAGTTTCAGTTCGATCAGCCCCTTGTCACACCCATCGACGGCGTGAACGGATCGAACGATCCCGGTGAACCCTCACAGCGACGACTTGCCCGTGTTGAGCGTGTCCCGATCTGGCGTATTCGTCGTTTTTCTGACAAATAATAATTTCGACCATGACGTCTCCGAACACCCGGTTGCTGATCGTCAAATCTGAGCTTCAACGCCGTAAAATACTGGATCAGCGTCTTTCCGAGGCCGACCGGTTTCGGGTGTGGACCGACAATGTTGTTACGCTTCCCGCTTTTTTCGCCCGTATGATCTCTCAATCGGACGTTGATCCATCCGCACCGGACTGGCTGAAACACGTCGCCATGTACAATGCGGCCGGGCTCGAGTCCGACGGTGATATCCCGCCCCTATTTGAAGATCATGTCCACCCCTCCCGGTTGGTCTCCCGGCTTCTCCGGATTCGGCACGTTCTTGGAATGGCAATGGTTAGCGGAGAACAACTTTCCAACGTTTTCCAACAGCATCTGGACCGATTAACCCCATTACACCGGCGGTTGCCGGACGTTCTCGAACGATACTGCAGTTTGCTTTCGGACGAAGGGGTCCGGGACCATCCCGGTCAGATGTCCGACCTCCTCGATGTTTCACAGAAACGGACCAGACTACCTGCACCGTATGGGTCAACCGAATACGTTGAGATCCGTGAACTCGAACACCTCACGGAACTCGAATTCCAGCTTCTGAACGTACTTCTTCAGCACGTTGAACACGCAAAAATAGAATTTTCGTACAACCCGGAACGGCGTGAGGCATTCGAATGGGTATTGTCCACCGTGGAAAAGTTCGAGCGAGCCGGGCGGACTCTTGATACCGTCGACCCGGCGTTTCAGATCCCGGGGAAGACGCCGGACAACGCCCTTATTCGCGTGCGAGAACGAATCTTTCGAAGGCCTGAATCGCTCCTCAATCTGGACCCGATAACGCCGGATGAATCGTTGCAATTTCTCGAAACAACCCGTCCTGCGAACGAGTATCGATCCGTCGCAAGACGGGTGCGAAGCAAACTGAACGATGGCGTACCTCCGGATGAAATCGCCGTGGTTCGCCGCAGGGACGCCTCTTCTTCCAGCAAGCTGACAGAGGCCCTTGCCTCCAGAGATGTGCCCGTCCTTCGAGAGCAAACGGGTTTCTCGTGTTTCGAACCGGGAATCCTTTCTCTACTTCAACCCGTGAACACGGCCTTCAATACGTTTCAGCGGGAGGATGTGCTCGACCTGTTGCGGAATACCCTGCTCGGCGGTCCCGCCCGGATTGATCCCGAGGGTCTGGACCGTCTCTTCAGGGAAGCCGGAATCACCGGTGGATCACCCGACACGTGGCGATCCCGTATGAAACAAATGAAACGGAACCTCCATCATCGCCTGGAGGCCTTTGCGTCATCCTCACCGGACTGCTCGTTTTTCCCGACGGACCATGAACATGAGAAACGACTCGAACATGATTTGCACCGGTTTCGAAACCGAATGGAGGAGTTGTTCGATTTTCTTGAGACACCGGACGAAAAGACCACTCTCAAACAACTCGTCGAACGTCTCCTATCACACTGGAACATGTTCAACGTCTCATCAACTATAACGTCCACCAACCCGCCCGGAGAGCACGGGCGTCGAAACCTCCGGGGTACCTCCGCGTTTCGTTCCTTTCTGGACCGTTTGCAGAACGGGCTGGATCACGTGGAGTTTGAAACAACGTTCACCAGCAAATCGGACCTGCTCGAATTCTTCCACGGGATCTGGGCGGAAGCGGCCCGGTCCAGCATGAAATGGACCGGGCCGGATGATGGTGTACGAATCCTTACTCCATCCCAGATATCCGGGATCAAAGCGGATCACGTCATCATGATGGGCATGAACGAAGGCACCTGGCCGAAACCCATCCACGAGGATCCGTTTCTGACGGACGACATCATTCAGGCCCTTCGCTCAAACAAAGAGCGCAGCATCCTGCAGAGGTCTTCGGACAAACGAAACCGGGAACTTTACCTTTTTCACCAGGCACTTTCCGCCGCAAAGAAGCAGGTGGTATTTACATGGAGTCGCCGGGATTCGGATGGAACCGAACAGATTCCCTCTCCGTTTCTGGAGGATGTAAAGAAACTCCTCAGCGACGCAGTGGTTCAGACCCCTGATTCGAAGACGTCCGAAACAGGTCAGGAAAATCCTGCTTACACCGAACGGGAGCGGTTGATCCAGATGGTATCGCATCGATCGCAGGAAAAGGAGTCCTTCCCGGCTTCCTCCAATTCATTGCTTGAAGGTACCCGCTGGGGCGATTCCGTTTCGACACGGATCGAACACGTGCTGGAGCGGATTCGACTCGAACGCCTTCGGGACGCATTTTTCATGAGTACCGACCGGGATGAACGAACGGAACGAGCCGGTCCCTGGTGCGGAATCATATCGGACCGGGACACATACCGTCGGCTCCTCCGGCAAAACCTGACTGATTTTGACACACATCGATGGTCCTCCACGGCCCTGGAGCGTTATGCACAATGTCCTTACGCGTATTTCAGCGAACGAATCCTTCATCTGGACGAAACGGATGAACCGATCCTCAGTATGGATCGACGACGTGAAGGGCTGCTTCTTCACGAACTGCTCAGGCGATTATACACAGGGGACCGGTCGAACAACACAGTTACAGACGAAAACATCAACGAGGCCTGTAAAAACGTCTTTGCGAAGTGGGAGCATTACGGTTTTCACGGAAATGATACGTACTGGGCGGTAAAAAAAGAACGGTTGCGCATTCGCCTGCGGCAGGTGGTCCGTTACCTTGAACGGAACCGATCAGCTACGGAACGGGTACATGCCGAGCGGTCCTTCGGCGGACATCGTGAGCTCCCGGCCGTGAAGTTTACATCAGAGGACGGAGAACAGATGCAGCTTGAGGGTCGAATTGACCGAATTGAATACGAGACTGGACGTCAGGGAACGGTACTGGATTATAAGAACGCCCGTCGCGGCCAGAAATATCGGAGGTTGATTTCCCGGGAGGAATTTGGCACACGGAGTTTTCAGCTTCCGCTGTACGTGCTTGCGGTCGCACAATCGTCGGTCGACGACTACGAAGACATTGAAAGCTGGAGTGCCGGATTTATCACGATGAGAGAATACAGCCGGAAGCCGGAATTGTCAACAACTGTTCTTGACCCATCCGGGACCGACCCGTCATACGAACTGGAAGACCTCCGGCGAGACCTTGCCGACGGGAGCAAACATATCGTCAACCGGATATTAAACGGAGCATTCGAGGTGACGCCGGATCCATGTATCAGTGGCTGTCCATACCGTTCGATGTGCAGGTACGAAAAATTAACGACCGGCGATGACTGATCGTGTCGGAAGGACAGGTTCTAATGGGAATAAACTGCCCTTCCGAACACATTTGGTGTTATGAACCGTCCGTATCGTTCCGTCTCTCACGAAGAATTCGATGGTAATGACCGGCAAACCGGTGGGCTTCGTCCCGGGCATGCTGCAGAATCTGAAACCCTTCATTATTCTCCTCCGGTTCGAGGGGATCCGGGCGGTCCGTTAGAAACAGACGATCGCCCTGATTTTTGGCGATCGCAACGAGTACCGGTGGATCGATGTCAATTCGATCGAATTCGTCCTGCACCGCATTGAGATGGCCGCGTCCCCCGTCCAGTAAATGAATGTGCGGAAACGGCTGTTCCTCCTCCTGCAGCCGGATGTATCGGCGCCGAATTACTTCGTTCATCATGCCGTAGTCGTCGACGCCCTCCACCGATTTAATGCGGTAACGGCGGTATCCGTCTTTGAACGGCTTTCCATCGACGAACGTGACGACGGATCCTGCCGCTTCCCTGCCGGAAAGTGATGCAATATCCGTTGCATGGACCGTCCTCGGAACGAAGTCCAGATCGAGCGTTTGCCGGAGCGCCTCAAGCGCCTCGGAAGGATCCTGTGGAGGTACACGGAGGCTGTCGACGTCATCCAGCGTACCTTTTCGTTCCAGTCCTTTGATCTGCTGGATCTGATCCCTGATCTTTGCCGCTCGTTCGTAGGCCTGTTCGTCGGAGGCTTCCCACATGCGTTCTTCAAGCTCCTCAAGCAGTTGAGCGCGGTTTCCTTCCAGAAACTCCTGAAATGCTTCAATATCCTCACGGTACGCCTCTTCCGAGATGTGTTCTGCGCAGGGGGCCGTACACTGTTCGATTTCATACAGAAGACAGGGTCGAAAGTACTGGTTTTTCGGGTCTCCCGCTTCGATATCCAGGTCACACGTCCGAAACTGAAACAGTTTTTGCAGTACGTTCAATGCCCCGCGCACGTCGCCGGCCTTCAGAAACGGTCCGTAGTAATCACATTGATCAGGATTCAACTCATCCGTCTCCCGGACAAGTTCAACACGTGGAAAATCTTCGTTTTTCGTTATTTGTATAAGAATCTTCGACTTGTCGTCCTTCAACCGGCTGTTATAGGGCGGTTGTACGTCTTTGATCAGCCGGGACTCCTTGAGCAGTGCTTCAACTTCCGAGTCCGTCGTGAGGTAATCCACATCTTGCACGCTTTTCAGCATCGTTCGGATTTTCGGTGAATGATCGGTCGAATCGTGAAAATAACTTCTCACCCGACTGTTCAAATCCACCGCTTTTCCCACGTAAAGCACCCGACCACTATCGTCTTTCATGAAGTAGACACCGGGTTCATCCGGAATCTCGTCCAGTGTCTGTTCCAGGTGATGTTCCGAATTCATGACCGTTTCGAAGTGCACGGAAACCCTTATAACTATTGTTCTCCTGTTACAACGACCGCCGAATGAAACGTGTCCCGATTCTCCTTGCCCCGAAACGTGGAAACAACATGAATACGTACCCGAAACGGCTGTGTTGTGTGGGGGACCGTTTCCGGTACATTGTCCGGACGGGTATCCATCTTTGAATATGAGATTTCGACGCTGTATTGATCCGAAAATCCAGCGTGTGAGGATACCTTTTCCTGATCCGGCAACCTGTTGTACTCGTCCGCCAGAAACTGTATTTCGGCCATCACCGACTGAGCCAAACGGGCCGTGTTCATCTGTCGCTTGCTCCGCGTCTGAAGTGCAATTCCCTGAGCAAACACAAGAATGACCGACGTGAGACCGATCATTAGAATCATCAGGGCAATAAGTATTTCAAGAAGTGTAAATCCGGATGATTGTGCTTTTTTTCTTTTCATGTAAAAAAACCGGAAAAGACGGGAGGCCGTTCAACACCTGTCATGGTACATGCACAGCTACTGACGTTACAGGTTAGTACAGGTTAGTATAAAGGAAAGACCCCTTTATTGGAATGCAGTCGACGTCAGCAGGAACCTTGTAAACGCCGAGAAAGAAAACAAGGCCGACAAGTACTCCCTGTATGATGTACGAAAGGATGCTTTAGGAGAAACAGATCCTGGAAAGGTCACTGAAATGCCGAGGGTCAGGCAAAAAATGTACGAAACCCGTTTTGATGACCGATCAGAACTGCCCTGTTTCGGATAGGTATAATTATTCGGAATCCTGATCCGGTTCTTCGAACGCCTCGGTTTTTTCCACCAGCTCAAACATGCACCGCTCCGCGTCGTCACCCAGCTGGTGAGAGGCATATTTCCCGCCTTCGATCCATCGCATACCTCCCAGCCGAACGATGCGGGTGTACCCCCCGGGTCGATCGGAAAACATGGGTCCTACAGTGTCAAACAGTTTCTTCACCGCGTCCTCATCCTGCAGGTCAGAAAGAACCTGTCGGTATTTATGCAGGGAATATTCTTCCGATTTCGTAATCAGTTTTTCGACAAAGGACTGGCACTCCTTCGCCTTTTCAACGGAGGTAATGATTCGTTCCTCCTTGATCAAACTCGAACTCATATTACGCAGCATCGCCATGCGATGGTGCGACTTTCGCCCTAATTTTCGGTGTTTATCTCCGTGTGTCATTCTTTTTCCTCCGTACCTGAAGTTGCCGTCTCCGGGTCCTCGTTGGTTTCCTCCCGTGCTTCAAGATAGTGTTGTTTTCCACCATAGACTTCGGACAGGTCCATATTGATCTCAAGGCCGAGGGCCTCGATTTCAGTTTTTACCTCTTCGAGGGAGGTTTGGCCAAAATTACGTACATCGAGAAGTCGACCCTCATCCACACGAACCACCTCCTCGACCGTTTCAAACCCATCATCTTTCAGGGCGTTTTCCGTACGCGTTTTCAGATCCAGTTGCTCGATGTCCTTCTGTAGCACCTCCTTCATGTCCGACGCCTTTTTTTGTTCTTTCCAGGCCTGGGCGCGTTTACGGTTTTTCTGAAGCAGTCGCTGTTCGATTTCAAAGTATTGCACGAACGGATTCAGGTGTTTCCGAAGAATCTTTGACGCTTCAATAAGCGCCTTCTCCGGGGTGATACTTCCGTCCGTCCATATCTCCATGATCAGCCGATCAAAATCGGTTTGCTTCCCGACCCGCGTGTTTTCCACGTCGTATCGCACACGTCGAATCGGCGAGAAAAGAGCATCCGTGGGTATATTCCCGATTTCACCATTTTGATCACGTTTTTCTCGGTTGTCATAACCACGTCCCCGCTCGATATCGAACTCAATATTCAGGTTCCTGTCGTCGACCAGTGTTGCGAGGTGCAGATCAGGGTTTACCACATCAACCGCAGGATCCGGTTGGATGTGTCCACCTTTCACAATCCCCTGCTGAGAGACGTCAATCTCAAGCGTGCGAGAATCCTGATTTTCATCAAGATCAAATACCAGTTGTTTGATGTTTGAAACAATTTCAGGGACATCTTCCTTGACCCCGGGAATCGAACTCAACTCGTGATCGACTCCCTCAATACGTACGTTTTTAACCCCCACCCCTTCAATAGCTGAGATCAATATGCGACGCAGACTGTTTCCGATGGTCGAACCAAACCCTCGCTCAAACGGTTCCGCGGTAAATTTTCCGTACGTGTTACTTTTGGTTTCCGGGTCCAGAACGACGCGATTCGGGAATTCAAAATCACGCCAGCGTATACGAACGTCCTCGTCGGTGTTCATGAGATATCTCTCTGGATAATTCGAAGCAACAAAAATACTCCTGGAACAATCGTATGAGAACAATGATTCAACCGATGGGTTATTGTGTGAGAAACTCCACCACCATGAGTTCATCAATATGCTGGGGAAGATCCTCCGGGTCCGGAACGTCAAGCACGTCCCCTGCAAGGGCATCGTCATCCAGGGCAAGCCAGGAAGGAAGCTGATCGAAGTCCGGTTCCGGCTTGAGGTTCTCGTCCACAAGCTGCTTGCTCCGATCACGATCAGCGGGCGAAATTATATCTCCCGGACTGACCAGTGCTGACGGAATATCAACCTTCTCACCGTTAACGTAAATGTGACCATGATTCACGAATTGCCGTGCCTGCGGACGGGTCTTTCCGAATTGCAGGCGGAACACCACGTTGTCCAGACGGCGTTCGAGCCTGACAATCAGATTCGTACCGGTGTTTCCTTTCGACTTCGTTGCGTCTTTGAAATATCGACGAAGTTGCTTTTCCAGTACGCCATACGTGTATTTTACTTTCTGCTTTTCACGGAGATGCAAGCCATAATCACTGAGACGATACCGATTTTTGCCCATCTCTCCCGGTGGATACGAACGATCGATTGCCGGGCAATTATCACTCCCACAGAGTGGCATTCCGACCCGGCGGCACATCTTGTGGTGTGGAGCGGTACGACGTGCCATGGCGTTAAACCCTCCTCTTTTTCGGTGGACGGCAGCCGTTGTGGGGAAGAGGCGTGACATCTTCAATGCTTTTGACGTCAATACCCGTGGACTCGATCGCACGGATTGCCCCCGCTCGACCACTTCCCGGTCCTTTAACTTTCACCTCACATTCTTCGACGCCATATTTCTTCGCCTCGTTCGCCGCCTGTTCAGCTGCTTTCTGGGCAGCGTAAGCGGTGGATTTCCGTGCACCGCTGTCCCCCGTTGTCCCCGGCGACGCCCAGCAAAGGGCATCTCCATTCTCGTCCGTAAAGGTGATAATCGTATTGTTAAACGTAGACTTAACGTGGGCGATTGCCCGAGGCACAACTCGTTTAATACGTTTTTTTCTGGCCATTTCCCGTCACTTAACGTGCAGATTCACAATACATACGACAACAAAAAATCGCTCTTTAGATTAACAACCAGGTCCAGCTTCGTAGTTGGAAGCCAAAAAACATAGGACCCGTGGAGGAATGCACATGGCCTCAATACTGAAGCCGACCCCCTCGAATTTGTGGTTAGCCTCCAGGCTTTTGCACCGTCCGATCTCGGCCGGGCACAGTTTTTCGTTCCCCTTTCTGGGTGCGGGCATTGGACTGCGTCCGCTGACCTCGTACCGGCAGGTCGTTCTTGTGTCGAATTCCACGATAACAATCGATCTGCTTGAGTCGCTGAATATTGCGCCGTACTTCCTGACGCAACTCCCCTTCAATCTTGTAATCCCGTTCAATGATCGAATTTAACTGACTGATCTGATTTTCGGACAGTTCGTATGCCCGCAAATCCTCGGACATATCAGCTTTTTCGATCACTTCCCGGGCGGACGTTTCACCAATACCGTATATATAGGTCAACGAAACCCAAACCGGTTTATCTTCAGGGATATCAACACCTGCAACTCGTGGCATAACGTTGCCCTTTTTGTATCAAGTTTAATGATAGAAAACAAACGATATCCATCCGCGGAACGGGCGATTCCTTATCCCTGCACCTGTTTGTGCTTCGGGTTTTCACAAACAACCCGCACTTTTCCGTTCCTTCGGATAATCTTGCAGTTTTCGCATATGCGCTTTACGGATGACCTTACTTTCATGATTAATCAGACTCCCTGTAAACAATACGCCCTTTCTCCAAATCATACGGCGACATCTCGACCGTCACTTCATCCCCTGGAAGAATACGTATAAACTTCCGTCTCATCTTCCCGGTCGTGTACGCAATCACCTCATGTCCGGTTTCCAGCTCCACCTTGAACATCGCGTTCGGTAAAGCTTTCTTCACCGTTCCGGTTGCTTTTATCGGTTCTTCCTTGGACACGAGTCTTGATTGGATTAATTCAAAAACGACGAATGATACGTACGGTTACCATTATCGTCAATCCTTGTGTAAATTTCAACTCCTTCATCCGTTACAGCAACCGTATCTTCAAAATGAGCGGATCGTTCACCGTCTTCCGTCACCACCGTCCAGTTGTTTTCTCGTTTTTTCGTACGGAACGAACCAGAGTTAAACATCGGCTCGATGGCGAGCACCATCCCGGACTTCAGGCGTATGCCGTCGTCGTGTTTTTCCGGATCATAAAAATTAGGAACCTGTGGGTCTTCGTGCATTTCCTGCCCAATTCCATGACCGACATATTCCCGCACGATCCCGTATCCCCTCTGTTCCCCGTACTCCTGAATAAACCTGCTTACGTCATGTAAATGGGTTTCCTCATCAAGCTTCTGTATGGCACGATCGAGGGCCTGAAAAGTATCCATGGCAAGCCGAGAAGTCTGTTCGTCCACCTCTCCCACGGGAATGGTCCGTGCGGCGTCACCGAAATAATTCTTATATTCTACACCTATATCTACGGAGATCAGATCCCCTTCCTGCAGTGTGCGATCCCCGGAGGGAATGCCATGAACAATTTCCTCGTTAATACTGGCACAGATGCTTGCGGGAAACCCCCGGTAATCCTTGAACGCCGGCTCCGCGTCGTGAGCCCGTATTAAAGCCTCCACCTCGTGATCGAGCGTCCCCGTGGAAAGGCCCGGTTCGATTATTGAGAGTACGTGCTCATGACACTTCCCGACGATTTCACCGGCTTCCTTCATAATCTGCAATTCCCGAGGTGATTTACGTTTGATCATTTGCCACGCAACCAATCTCAGATTCGATGACCTGAGAAACGCGACGAAACACCTCATCGATATCCCCGGACGCTTCCACACGTCGGAGCAACCCATCCTCTTCGAGCATATCAATCACGGGAAGACTCTCTTCCTGATAAACCTTGAGCCGTCGTTTAATCGTTTCGATGTTGTCATCCTTTCGTTCATATAATTCCCCCCCGCAATCGTCGCACGTGTTGTTTTCCTCAGGAGGATAAAAATCTACGTGATAATTTCGACCACACTTCGAACAGGTTTTTCGACCGTTCAGCCGGCGGATAATTTCTTCCTGATCCAGGTCCAGCTGAAGAGCCAGGTCCACATCTTCGTTACGCCGATCGAGTTCCCTTTTCAGATGCCTGTACTGTTCCGGATTCCGGGGAAACCCATCGGCGACAAACCCATCACGGGCGCACACGTCGAACATTTCATCGGTCATAATCTCCACAACCACGTCCACCGGTGCGAGTTTGCCCTCGTCAATGTAGGGTTTTGCTCGCATGCCGGCGTCAGTTTCCTGTTCGATCGCCTCCCGCAGAAGATCCCCCGCGGAAAGGTGGGCAATGCCATATTCCTGACTGATACATGAGGCCTGTGTGCCCTTTCCCGCTCCGGGAGGTCCAATTAAAAGTAATCTCATTACACTATCCGTTGACTTGATCCGCAAATTTCGCAATAAGGAACTCCAGATTCCATGAATTCGAAGGGATCTGGCAGGATCATTCGATCCTGACGATACGCCTTGGGGAGATGTACTTGCTTTGAGGGAGGCCGACGAGTGAACGTCGAGCTCTCGGGTTTACCTCCGTTGATACGAACGGCTTCTGTTGCTCTTGCCGGCCTCTTTAAAGAATCCTTCGTACTCACGCATCATCATTTTCGACTCGATCCGTTCGACGGTATCCATAGCAACCTGTACAATAATCAGCAACCCTGTCCCGCCAAGAAACCGTGTCACGTGAGAACCAAACCCCATGGCAAATGCAGCAATATCCGGAACGAGAGCAATCAGCGCCAGAAACGTCCCCCCTGCAAGCGTGATCCGATTCATAATATGCTCAAGAAAGTTGGCCGTTTTCTTGCCCGGTCTTACGCCGGGGACAAAAGAACCACGTTCTTTCAGCTGTTCTGCCATTTCCACGGGCTGAAACATCAGTGCCGTCCAGAAGTAGGTGAAAAAGAACACCATCCCCGCGAAGAACACGACGTAGAGGAAGGAAAGCGCTCCTCCCGTCCCCCCTCCCATTGAAATCAGAAAGCTCGATAGCCAGGGGACCGTTCCTTCAATTGCACGTCCGAGAAGGTTCGGAAACATCAGCAGGGAACTCGCAAAAATAAGCGGCATGACCCCTGCCTGGTTCACTTTCAGCGGAAGGTAATTTCGTTGACCACTGACCATGCGCCGGCCCTGCACGTGTTTCCCGTGCTGAACCGGTATCCGGCGCTGGGACATGTTCACATAGGTGATGGCGGCCACGGCGAGCACGTAAAATAGGATCAGCAGGACCAGTTGATCCATTCCTCGGGCCCCATTTACTACACTGTAGAATACGGTCTGTCCCACCTTGGGCATTGCCGCAAGAATACCGGCCATAATAATGATAGATGCACCGTTTCCGATACCGTGCTCGGTAATCTGCTCGCCGAGCCACATAATGAATATTCCGCCAGCAGCCAGGATCACCGTCGTGCTTACGTAAAACAACCAGCCGGGAAACTCCGGGTACACAAGTTCCATTCCCGTGCCGGATTTCAAGAATAACGCCAGCATCAACCCCTGAAACACACAGATCGGAACCGTGAACATTCGCGTGTACTGCTTGATCTTCCGCTGGCCGCTCGGTCCCTCCTTGCTGAGCTCCTCAAGACTGGGAACGGTTTTCTTCAGCATCTGAAAGATGATCGCGGACGTGATATAGGGCATGATACCGAGGCTAAAAATAGATATCCGTT
>CAYXQY010000003.1:38487-64129 GCA_964466525.1 uncultured Planctomycetia bacterium | reverse complement strand
TACCATAATTCGGATTTCTCGGACCTCGAAGAGCTTGTTCGTCAGAAGCGAGAACAGGATCTATCGATAAGTGTTGGCATCCCGACGTTAAATGAAGAGGACACGATCGGGGAAATTGTTGAGACCACACGATCGAAACTGGTTGATGGGATCGGCCTGGTTGACGAGATCGCCGTTATTGATAGTGACAGCTCGGACGAGACCCGTGATGTCGCTCGTGCGAATGGAGCGACTGTTCATAACACTGCAGACTACCGCGACCTGACCGGATTTAAGAAGGGCAAGGGGGTCAATCTTTGGCTCAGCCTGTCTCTGCTCGACGGGGATATTCTCTGCTGGGTGGATGCCGACATCGAAAACTTTGAAGCGAAATTCGTGTACGGTTTGCTGGGACCCGTTCTTCTGGACGAGAGCGTAGCGTTCTCGAAGGCGTTTTACGAACGCCCTATAAAAATAAGCGGAGAACTACAACCCTCGGGAGGGGGACGGGTCACGGAACTAACTGCACGTCCCCTTCTGAACGTATTCTTCCCCGAACTTTCGTATTTCATACAGCCCCTCTCCGGAGAGTACGCAGGGACGCGGGCCGTTCTGGAGTCGATTCCATTTTTTCCGGGATACGGTATCGAAACGGGTATGCTGATCGATATCGTTCACTACCACGGACTCAACCGAATTGCGCAGGTGGATCTGGATAAACGTGTCCACCATAACAAACCCCTGAGTGGTCTTCGAAAAATGGCGTTCCGAATTGTTCAGGTTGTTCTACTCCGGGCTCGTGAGAGAGGGAAGATTTCAGCGGATATTGGAAAATCGGAGGCCTTAACTCTGATTGGTCAGCAAGGAACGGATCTGGTCCTTGAACAGTTTGAAAGCGAGGTGGAGGAGATGCCCCCCATGAAAGAGCACAGGGAAGATTCTGTATAAGAGGTTCCTTCTACTTGTAAAAGAAGAAGGGAAGTTGACGTTTCTCAGAAGATTCGATTCCTTCTCCTTGCGTTTGTTGTCTGCTTCCACGGATAAATACCCGTCGCAGGCGATCAGGAACCGGGAATCGTTACGGGGCAGGTCAGTTAAGTTTCAATTTCCTCCGCCAGGATCTTTTTGGTCAGGGACGGATCGGCCGATCCATCTGTTTTCCGCATGACCTGTCCGACAAAATAGTCCAGGACTCCATCTTTTCCGGATTTGAATTCCTGTACTTGTTCAGTGTGGTTTTCAATCACCTGCTGAATGACGGAACGAAGTTTTTCCTCGTCCCCCAGTTTTCGCAGGTTGCGTTCATCGACGATTTTATTCGGCGGTTTTCCCGTTTCAACCAGCTGTTCAAAGACCTCTTCAGCCGCCCGCGAAGAGATCTCATCCTGATCGAGGAGTTTGATCAGGGAACCAAATTCTTCCGAGGTGAACGGCAGCTCATCCAGTGGTTGGTCTTTGCAGACACGCTTCAGATCGTTGGCCACCCAATTCGCTGCTGACAGTGCAAGTGAGGGATGCTCCGAGTGAACTGATTCAAAAAATTCTGCAAGCTCGTCGTCTCGGGCAATAACGGCTGCTTCCTCTTGACCGATCCCCAGTGAATTCGTGTAACAGTCGTATCGTTCTTTCTGATCCGGATCAAACGCTTCGACGGGATCGCGTTCCCCCCGCAGCGACCGCTTTCGTTGGCGCTTCTTCCACAGCCGCTTTTTCTTTCGTTTTTCCTGGATGTCCTGTTCTTCGGTATTTGTTTCATCCCACGAATCATAAAGGGAGACAATCCGGTTAAAGACCGGATGTTCCGGTTTGGAACATTTGGGATCCGGCCAGAAGTACCCCACTCGAACAAACTGCACCCGCTGTTGCTCCGGTAGATCGACGATCGACGGCTCGATAAACCCGTCACAAATTTCCAGGGAGGAAGGGTTTAACGTGGACTTGAATGGTTCGTCCTCTGGATTGGGCTCCGGTTTCTCGAAAAGACGATCGTACAAACGGATCTGGGCTGATATTGAATGTTTTGCCGAAACCCAGTGAAGTGTGCCTTCGGGGGACCGTCCGTCCGGGGCCTGTCCCCCTCTCGTATCCGGATCGTAAGTACATTTCAACTCAGTTACGTTCCCCTGTTCATCCTTTACAATCTCCTCACAGGTTATGAAATACCCAAAACGAAGACGCACTTCTCGACCCGGAGCGAGGCGGTGATAATTCTCCGGCGGATCTTCCCGAAAATCCTTCTGTTCAATATACAACTCCCGTGTGAAGGGGACCTTCCGGGTTTCGTCACGATCAACATTGACCGGCCAGTGCGGAGCCTGAATCCAATCCGTCTGATCCTCCGGATAGTTGGTAATAACTACACGAAGTGGTTTGGTAACCCCCATCACCCGGGGACAGCGTTCTTCAAGCTCATCCCGTATCGCGTGTTCGAAGCGGCTTAATTCCACTCGTCCCTGCGTTCTTGACACACCAATATCCCGACAGAAATTACAAACGGCGGAAGCCGGAACCCCTCGTCTCTGCAGTCCCATAATGGTTGGTAGGCGGGGATCATCCCAGCCTTCCACGTGTCCCTCGTCAATCAACAACCTCAACTTACTCTTACTCATGACGGTGTAGTCAAGGTGAAGACGAGAAAATTCGTACTGATGAGGACGCTCTTCCTTCTGTTCCGGAGTCAGGCAGTGTTCGATAATCCAGTCGTAAAGCTTCCGATTGGTGTTGAATTCAAGGGTACAGAGTGAGTGCGTTACGTTTTCAATTGCGTCCTCGAGGGGGTGAGCAAAATCATACATGGGATAAATACACCACTTATCCCCCTGGCGGTAGTGTTTTTCGTGAAGAATGCGATACAGGAGGGGATCCCGCATGATCATATGCTCGGAGGCCATATCGATTTTCGCCCTGAGTACATGTTCTCCCGCATCGAATTGCCCCGCTTTCATTGCCGAGAAGAGCTCCATGTTCTCTTCTACTGACCGATCCCGGTACGGACTGGGTTTTCCCGGTTCATTGACCGATCCGCGATAGTCGCTGATCGTTTCCTCGTCCAGGCTATCCACGTACGCATCATTGTTCTGAATCAGACGCACTGCATAGTCATAGAATCGGTCAAAATAATCAGAGGCAAAATAAAGGTGTTCCCCCCAGTCATACCCGAGCCAATCAACCGCTTCTTTGATTGACTCGACGTACTCCATGCTCTCCGTTTCCGGATTCGTATCGTCAAACCGAAGGTGGCAGCGACCATCGTACTGCCGGGCAAGTTCGAAGTTGAGTACAATGGACTTTGCATGACCGATGTGAAGGTACCCGTTCGGTTCCGGTGGAAAGCGAGTTACCACCCTGTCGTACTTGCCTTTACGCAGATCTTCGTCAATGATCTCATGTATGAAGGTGTCTCGAAGACCAGTTTCCGTCGTTTCACCAGACATAAATCCATTTCGTCAAGTCGTGGTCCGAAGTAGATGAATAACGAACAGAGAACCTGTGCTAAGGAAAGAGGGTAGACAGGCAGAACGATTCATTTTGTATCGATATTAAAACGAATTTTAATTGAAAAACGACTTGGTTTCACATCTGTTCTGGAACGAAAATTTTATACAGATCTGAAATTTTCCGATTCGTAGATAATTATGTTAGAATAAATGCTTCAGCAGTTTATACGTCGTCATTGATCTTAGGGGAACCGATGAAGAAAATCCTTTCGTCGTTATCTGCGATACAGAAAGCAATTCACACCGGTTCCCTCTTCGTGCTTGTCATGATTGCCCTTGGTACGATCTGGTTGGTATACTCGTTCTGGTCGAACTATTCCCATCAAAACATGAAATTAAGGGAAAAAGAGCAGTTGGTCTCTGAACTGCAAACAAAATTGGACGCACAGAAGGCGGATCTTGAACGAAAAACAAAAAAGATTGAAACCTTAAACGGTATCATCGCGGATCAAAAAGAAAAGATTCAACAGCTTGAAACCCAGATCCATTTACTGAAAGTGAAGAATCGGGTTGCCCGACTATCTGTACTGGCCCAGCAGCAGGACCCGTCTACTGGAACGATAAAAACGACCGTGCGCTTCGTCGAGTTGAACGAGGAAGGAAACATGATCGGGGAACCCAGGGAGTATACTGTCGAGGGAAAAGTGGTTTACGTCGATGGGTGGATCGTGAAATTTCAGGACAAATACGTGCAGAAATCCATTTTGCCGAGGTCCTCCTCGGTCATTTTATTTCATCGGATTTACGGTCAAAAACAGTCACCGGACAGTGGATACCGACTTGATACATACGGAACCGTCCCCCTTCCCTACAGGGAGAACGACTCCGGTACCTCCCTGCTCAGATCAATATTCAGTGATTTCTGGAACGTGGCAAATTCCCCATCGCGTCAGGAGGAGCTGGGGATACGAGCCGCACATGGCACGGCCGGGTACATCAAAGCGAAACCGGGAAAAACATACCGTGTATCGCTACGTGCGTCCGGAGACGTATCAATATTACCTGTTGATCAGGCTGAGGCGAATGAGTAATGGCGCCGCCCTGTCAGGATTTACGGTGAAACTGCTTCAGGGCCGGGCAGCGGGAACAGCCACTTGAACCAAACCGGCAGTTTTCCCTGTACAGCTCGTGCATTCCCTGATCCGTTAGGCTCGTCTCGGGAATCTGGTCTGCACCCTTTCCGAACAGGTGGTTTTTGATGAACTTCGTCCGATGATCTCCGGCCGGTATTTCTGCGTGCCGAGCAAGCGACCACAATTTTTCCGTTATACGTTTTCGCCCACGATGTCTGGATACCGCAAGAAGGTGTGGAAGCAGTCCATTTAACCAGAGCACGCCGGCACGATGTGGGCCAATCAGAGCCGATGGTTTCGAAAGATGTTTCGCGGGAAGGGCATGAGTAACCCAGTATGAAGTGACGTCATCGGCATGTACGCTGAGGGTATTCAATAGATCACTCATCACTTCTTCGACATTTTCCCCCTGCGATTTCAGGGAACTCACCCGGGAAAGCAAGAACTTCTCGACCTGTGTGGCCGAAAATCCGACAAACAATCGCCTGAAGAGGGCGACGAAGCCGGCGAGTCTGCGGTGTGGTGTATTTATCGGTCGAACGTCCGACGTTTCCCACGTTTCGGAGCGTATACGAGACGGAACCCTTCCGGAGATCCGGTCCAGTTTTTCACGATATACCCTCCATTCATATTCTTGTTTTGCCGGCACTGTAGCTTCCTGTTCCGTTATCAGTCCACCTGCTCTCAGCAAAATGCTTTCTCCGTATCGTTGAGCCTTTGCGGAATTGTTGTAATGCTGTAGTTCTCGCTTTAGTTTTGTCAGATTTATCGTCGTAATCAGGTTACAGGCCGGTTCTTTGTTTGCATGCAGTCCAAGAGAGTAGCATAGCAGATGGGCGAACGTGTTCAGTCGATCCTCTTCACGACGGATTAACCGATCGACCTCCAGTGATCGACGACGGATGCGTTGCATGCCAAGATGTTCAATCCCCTTGAGGACACGCCCCACCTGCTCCGGGTTTTCCGCAAGCTTCTCCCCGGCCGGGCATGGGTATTCATTCCAGTTCAGATCCGCGGGAAACCCTATTCTCGATCGTTCGGTCTGACGTTCTGGATCGACCTGAATGGTATATTGGATTTGGTCGGGAGCCACCGGCCGGGACATTGTGTTCACGCAAAAATGGAGTTTCACGTTATCGAAAGAGGAATCGCCGCTGTGGCCATGGTGGAGCCAGTCCCTTTCGTGTACGTGAATTTCAACGTCGCCGGTCCATATTTCACCATCAATCTCAAGGATGCAACCTGTAAAATCCGGACCGGATCCCGTGTTGCGCTGACCGGTACCGATAACCTTAACCGTTTTTCCGCTTTCGGTTATATACGGATTGTTCTTCGGTATGCCCCGCATCCAATGAGTGTATAATTTTTTTTCTTTCATGTTTTGCAACGGAAACAGTCCCTCGCAAACCACCTACGATACACTAACAAAATACTAACATAGATAATGACATTGAATCAAATTGCGTCCCGGCATGGGCAGGTTGCTGGTCCACGATGAAAATTCATTCCATGGAAGGAAAAGGAACAGATGGAATTGGAAGGAGGACTCCCTTCAATCCAGTGAGTATATCGCCGGGAACCATGACATCTTACAGGGGATGTTTGTGTCCGTATTGGTAGGGTTACCGATTCATCAGGTATCTTGATTTGACCGGCTTCAATCACCTACGGTGTAAATTCGTAACCCTGGTTTGCACTTCATCAAGGATAGTACTTATGAGATTTGCTTCCGCGTGCTCGAAATCTCCTGATCTCGAGGAGGCTGTCGGAAACGTATCGTCCTCCGCGGTGGATGCGTTGACCGACAGACCGGACCTTGGGGTGTTGTTTGTTTCCTCCCATCATGGTCCGGATCTGTCCGAGGTGGCGGAATCAGTACGCGAACGGACAGGGGTCCAAAACCTGATTGGATGTACCGGTGAAAGCATTGTGGGGAATGGAGAGGAAATAGAACAGGAACCGGCCATATCTCTGTGGATCGGGTCACTTCCTGACACGTCCATTACGACCGGGCACGTTCAGTTTAAATCCGCCCCTGATGCCGAGACATTTACCGGTCTGCCCGCGAATTTATCAAAACTGGATCCGGAACGAACGACACTGCTTTTACTCGGGGACCCATTTACCTTTCCCGCCTCCCGATTTCTCGAGCAAATCAACAACAAGCATAGTGGAATGGAGGTGATTGGTGGAATGGCAAGCGGGGGACGCACGCCCGGGCAGAATGCAGTTTTTATCGGAGACGACGAACGTCGGGACGGTGCGGCACTGGCGGTTCTCTCCGGTCCGGTTGAACTGAACACGATTGTTTCACAGGGATGCCGCCCCATCGGTCCTCATTATGTTGTTACAAAGGCGGAGGGGAACGTCATACAGGAGCTCGGGGGGGCTTCCGCGCTTTCACAGTTACAGGAATTACTTGACGATTTACCAACGGTGGACCGACAACTTCTACAGGAAGGCTTACATATTGGAAAAGTGATCAACGAACAGCAGGAGACCTTCGATCGAGGGGATTTCCTCATTCGTAACGTGGTCGGAATCGATCAGGAGTCCGGGGCAATTCAGATCGGTGGACCGATTCAGGCCGGACAGACGATCCAGTTTCAGGTACGTGATGCGGCCTCGGCCGATGAAGATCTCCGAGAACTGCTCGACGGAATTGATCAGAACGCCGGGGCTCCACCGAAGTCAGCACTTTTGTTTACCTGTAATGGGAGAGGTACCCGTCTTTTTGAAGAACAACATCACGACGCGGGATTGCTGAAGGAGACGTTCGGCGATATACCGATATCCGGGTTTTTTGCCCAGGGGGAAATCGGTCCGATTGGAGGCTCAAACTTCATTCACGGATACACGGCCTGTATTACACTCTTCAGGCAACTTGATCGTGAATGAACGTGTGCCATGCCAAATCAACGAAGTGTTAGCGAAACAGGTTGTCGGGCGGTTAGGAGAGCCAGCCGACGGGTCAAACGTAAAACCCCGTATAGTTAACAGAGTTCACACGACCGTGCATTTCGTTCCATCCGGGGTGGATACGGTAAAGTAGCCCACCGACACGATATGATTTCCATCGTATTACACGGGGGCAAGCCTTCGGAACCCCGGATCGTTATCGGACGTGTTGCGCTTACATTCTTGAAGTGGGATGTTCAGGAGACGACCGTACAGGTATCCGACCCGTAGTTTCACTTTACGGAATCCGAAAGTGCCCGGTATACGTATTGCCGCCCTCCTTCTTCAATTGGTCCCTGTTTCCGGACAACAAGTCGAATGTTGTGTAAATTTCCAAGTCTTGTAGAAGCGGTGTTATGCTCAAGGGTAAGTTCATCGGCCAGTTCCTTGGCGGTTAACTGCTCACGTTCCTTGATCAGTTCCAGGACATCGGCCAGATACTGATCAAGTTTGCCGATTTCCTCCCAGCGATCTTTTCCTTCTCTACGACCGAGCAGACAGAGGTCTTTTTGTTTAAGTGCAACCTCAATATTTTCGATGTTACTTTCGTCAAGTCCATCCAGCAACAGGAACGATTCCGGATACTCGCCCTGTTTCATTCGTCCTGATAATTTTGCAAGAATCTCATCCGCACAGGAGTAATCAATAATGCCTATATTTGTAAAGGACAATACAAAGGCCGTCTTCTCATCGAGGTTCTCCATCTGATCCTCCAGGTGACGGCGTACCTCTTTCCCGGTCGGTCGAGTAACGAGATGAACGTCTTCCCCATCGTCGTCCACGTCGCGGGGAACTTTTGAAAGATCGATCTCATTTCGTTTCATCATGCATTGATGTTAAGGGGTGAAATTGAGTTTGATTATAGATCAGTACGGGTTCTTTTCAAACGTTTCAATATAATAAAAAAATATCTTTCAAACCGTGAACGAAAAGATTGTGTAACGGATTCTGGAATCGAATTAAAATATTCACTAAAATGGATCTGCGTTTCTACCCGTCAAATTGCTTGCTTCCATTCTTCTGTTTTTCAGATGACCGATCGATCCGAGCGAACACCGTTAATACCTGAGATGCGTGAGTTCGGTGTATCGATTTTCACGGAAATGACGCAACTTGCCCTTGAACATGATGCGATCAACCTTTCCCAGGGATATCCGAGTTACGACGGTCCTGATTTTATTGTCGATGCAGCAAGTGATGCATTGAATAGTGGGAAAAACCAGTACGCCCCCAGCATCGGTGTCCGTTCGCTCCGAAACGCCCTGGCAAAAACATACCAGCAGGAACACGACCTTTCTTTTGATCCGGAAAACGAAATTACCGTTTTTAGTGGAGCCACGGAAGCGGTGTTTTCCAGTCTACAGGCTCTGGTGCGGGACGGTGAAGAGGTGGTTCTTTTTGAACCGTATTACGATCTGTATCCCCCGGCTATTGCCATGGCGGGGGGGAAGCGTACCAGTCTACCTATTAAATTTCCCGAATATAAGGTTCCGTTTGACCGTCTGGAGGAAACCGTTGATTCGAATACCCGTGCTCTGATTCTGAATACACCGATGAATCCAACCGGAAAAGTATTTCGTCGAGAGGAACTTGAACGGATCGGCAAAATTTGCAAGGAGCATGATGTCACAATCATAACGGATGAGGTATACGAACGAATCACCTTTGAAAGTTCGGAACATGTCCCGATGGCCTCAATTCCGGGGATGCGTGATCGGACCATAACCATTTCGAGTGCGGCAAAAACCTTCAGTGTAACCGGCTGGAAAATAGGGTGGGCCTGTGCTCCCCCGGCGCTGTCAGAAGCCATTCGCAGCACACATCAGTTTGTGACATTCAGCAGCGGGACACCTTTTCAACACGGGGTTGCCGCTGCACTTGACCAGGCCGATTCCTACTATCAGCGGCTGAAAAAACAATACACCAAACGAAGAGAGGTGCTCTGCAGTATACTCGAAGACACCGGGTTTAACGTGGTGCGACCGGAGGGCACTTACTTTGTCCTTGCAGACTTCACGCCTTTTGGGTTTCAGGATGATGTGGAATTCTGTAAATACATCACCCGGGAGCTGAAAGTGGCAGCGATTCCGCCAACCGCTTTTTACGATCATCCGGAGGAAGGGAAAACACTTGCTCGATTCGCATTTTGCAAAGAGGTGGAAGAACTCAAGCAGGCCGGAGAACGACTCCAGAAGCTATCACCATGAAAATCGCTTTGCTTCAGTGGAATACAATCTGGGAAGAACCACCTTCGAATTTTGAGGTGGTCAACCAAATGCTCGCCGACCTATGTGGTCACGAGGATCCAGATCTGGTTGGTTTGCCGGAACTATTTGCCACTGGCTTCACGATGAATGTGGATGAACTTGCGGAACCGGAAAAGGGCCCCACGTGTCGCTTCTTACAGGAACAGGCCGACAGGCATGACATTTATCTCCAGGGATCGGTCCTGCAGAAATCGGATGGACGTCGGGGCCGTAACATGGTTGTTATTTTTTCCCCGGATGGATCCAGGATTGCAGAATACACCAAGATTCATCCCTTTTCGTACGCGGATGAAGATCAATATTATGAACCGGGGAGCGAAGTCATCACTGTACGAATTCGAGGAATCGTCGTTTGTCCGGTGATTTGTTATGATCTTCGCTTTCCTTCACTCTTCCGAAAAGGCGTTCAGAAGGGAGCGGAACTTTTTCTCGTGCCCGCAAACTGGCCTGAAAATCGTCTGGATCACTGGAAGACGCTGCTTCGTGCACGAGCCATTGAGAATCAGGCGTTCGTGGCTGCCCCAAATCGAACGGGAACCGGAAATGGCCTGAAGTACCCCGGGTACTCCACCCTGATTGATCCATGGGGGGACACAGTAGGTTGTTTGGGTGACGAAGAAGGGTTCCTGATCGGAACGGTTGAAAAGGAACGAGTCGAGGAGGTCCGCTCGTCGTACCCGTTCCTTCAGGATATGAGTTTTGACGTCTCATGATTTATAATGAAATATCATCGAGAATGAACTCCATGTGAGGAGGTTGGCCATGCCGGATGATATCACGGATCCGTTTGAGGAATTCAAAAAAGAGAAGGAGCAGAAGAAGGAAGCGGAAAATCAAGTACGGAACCAGGAGGATCAGCCCGATAATTCTTCGTCTTCAGGCTCCAATAATTTCCTCAAAATGCTGAAGGATCACTCCCAAGAGGAAGATACCCCCTCCGGTTTCTGGTCTCACAGATTTAAAACAGGTGAACTCGATGAGGACGGAATCCGTGAGCTATCGGAGGAGAGGCCGGGAGGTTTTGCCTCTCATCGGCTCACATCTGAGGAGCAGGAGAAAATGAACCGGGAAGCTCGAGAAGAAGCCGATCCTCCGGAAGGATTTGAGTCACATCGACTTGATCATAACGTAGATGAGGATCAGTCCTCCGGGAAAGATGACGATACCCCGAACAAAGACCCGTCCTGACCATTGTGTCCACGTGGCACGTTGCCTTTTGGTCCCTGATCCCTTTTGAATGCGTTCTATACCTGCTTCTAAATTTTGATACCCGAATGAAAACCCGAGAACTTGACGGTACCGGACGATCCATCAGTGCAATTGGTATTGGTGCTATGCACCTGTCCCTTTCCAACCGCCCGGCGAAGGAAAAAGCTTTGCAGGTTCTTCACGAAGCATTTGATCTCGGTATAACATTTATCGATACGGCCGATTCGTACTGCATCGATGAATCCGAGAAACATCATAACGAGCGATTAATTCAAGAAGCCATCGACCGGTATGAGGGGCCTACCGGAAAATTAACCGTAGCAACCAAAGGAGGACTGACGCGCCCCAGCGGAGCGTGGAAAAGGAATGGCGATCCCGAACATATCCGAAAAACCATACAGGAGAGTCATGAGATATTGCATGGGGAATACCCCATTACTCTATGGCAATTTCACGCCCCGGACGAGCAATATTCGATTACGGAGTCATTAACACCCGCTGTTGAAGCCCGGGAAGAACAACTTATAGAGCATCTTGGTGTTTCCAACTTCTCATTGGAACAGCTCCGGGAAGCACAGGATCTGGTGGAGATAGTTTCCGTGCAGAACGAATACCACCCCTGGGAGATGGAACCGGAAAAAAGCGGGTTGATTTCCTACTGCGAAGAACATGATATCACGTTCCTGCCGTATCGACCGCTCGGGGGGCGGCACAGGGTGGGGAAACTTTCGGAATTTGAAACCGTGAGAAGAATTGCTGAGCGTCATAACGCCTCACCTCAGCAGGTGGTTCTTGCCTGGCATCGGTGTCAATCAAACTGCATTATTCCTATCCCCGGTGTTTCCCGCGTTAAAACACTGCGGGATTCGGTGCATTCGATCGAGGTTGAACTTGAAACATCTGAAATGGATGCCCTGAATAATGCGTTTCCCGGGTAAAGATATTGAAAGTGGTGCCCGTTAAGTTAGTTCTTTTACAGAATTTCAGGTGGCTGCGTGTTACGTGAGGTGATCTGAGAAATCACCCGGGACATCCGGAAAGGCCCCGTGGTCCATGTCCATAGATCTTCGATATTCGACCAGGTTTTCATGTAGAGCTTTCAGGAGAGGTTCCATGTTTTTCTCGTTCCTGAGGACGCGTTTCACGGCATTGGACGATACTCGCGCCAAATCCGTGTGGTCGTTCAGGTAAAGCAGATATCCAATCCGTCTGAAGCGGTTGGCCAGACGTTCTCGAAACGACGGACAGAGGTTTGTTGGTTGATCCTCCTGTACGGGTTCTCCAGGATCATGCCGGTCGAATGCACAAAGGGGAAGATAATGCGCCATGGACGATAACGTCTCACCTCGACAGAAGGAATATACATCCTCGTCCCTTACAGTGGCGTCATGCTCAAAAAATTCTTCAAAAGATGCAATCGCACCCGGCTTTCCCCCTGGTAGATAGAACAGTATTTTTCCGGTTTTAAACGCATCCGGTAGCTGGTGGAATTGCTTCAGTGCCCGGGATTCCGATGAAATTGCAATCTGCCGTGCGTATTCCGTGTTTACTTCGAACGGTTCGTCCGCCTCGGATCGGCCCGTGTTGTTCTTGAATTTTTCAGGCACGGACGCTTCCGGCTCAGCCGTTACGTAATGAGCATCAAGTATCCCTCGTACCTCACAGCACTCAACCAGAAACAGGTGGTCGATGCTTTGTACATCCGCCTCCAGTAGAATGATAAACGTTCCATCCGCCCCGTAATTACTCATTTGGACGCATTTGATTTTGCCGGCATCATCAGCATGATATTGTTCCCCCTGTACGAGTGGAGTTCCCGATAACCGGGAGAGAGGCTTGAGGGGCAGTTCTCGTAGGTCATGGAAAAACGTCCGTGCCAGTGGTACACCACTTCGCATGAGTGCTTCCCGCCCGATTTCACGACGTTCTTTGCGGGAGCTGTAAACCAGGGACGCTCCGACGTGGACAATCCGAGGGTCATCAATTTTTATGATCTCTTTGAGCAAGGAATCCTGTTCCGGTTCCTCCCGGTCTAACAGTTCAGCTCGTGCCTCAGGGGTCTGGACAAACGTTTCGAATAGATCATCAGGGGAAGAAATGTTTTCACGGGTCAGTTGCGAATTCTGAACCATGCGGGACGTATAATTTCTGGCTTCCTCGGACCCGAGGTTGACCAACAAATACATGGCTCCATTTCTCGTGGCTTCCGAACGTCGTTCATCTGAAGCAATAAATTTAAGTGGTTTTTCGAGGTCGTCCGTCCAGACGGTTTCAAGCGCGGTCACAGCGAATACCACCTGTTCTTCTGCATCTGACTTCAAAAATTCGAGCAAGGGTTCCTGACACGGCTCCCCAATTTCCTCAATTATCCAGAGAAAAACTTCGGCTTCTCGCCGGCCCTGATTATACGCTTTGAAGGCATCTGTAATCAGTTTTTCCGGTGCTTCGCCGTACGCTTCAATCTCGTCTGCAAATTCTGACTGAATGAAATACTCTTTCATGTTCGATCGGGAGTCATTCTGTACGGTCCTTCTGACGATTCTTGGATTAATTCCCGGATGACGAAGCCCTAATTTATCACTCTGTAATACTACGTGCACCCAGTGATTTCCCGGATTCTCAAGAAATTGCCGCCGTTCGATATAGAATGAAGTTAACAGCGGTTTCACTCTTTGGTCCGTGATGTTTTTATGTTCCATATACTCGAGCAGTTCCTGATGAAAAGAATCCGTCCGTGAGCGCAGTTTTTCCTGAGCTGGCTCCACGGGACGTATAGAGAATTGGCCGTCCATGTAAGACTCCACCTGTACCTCCAGAAGTCCATCGGGTGGTATCTGGTACCGGTAGGCTTTCACGTTCAGCTTTCGTTCGGACATGATAAGGTCGACTTGATACGCCAGATCTTTCGATTCTGCTCGATCATCGATGTCAGGGAATAGTGAAGCATCTTCGAGATTTGTGGTATCCAGCACCTCTCTGTAAATAGAGGCAAGATCTTCACCTTCCGGCTGTACCTGTGCGGGAAAGGGAGCCCCCAGATTGTATCGTTTTATGATGTGCCAGGGAAGTTCACGGACGGTGGTGGGTAGGGGCTCGCCAAATTCATCCGTGAGGGTAAGAACGTCATTTTTCAGTGAGTCATCGTAGTAAGGAATGGCACGATGACCGAGCAATAAAAAATTACCGCGACGTTCCTCTGGAAGCGGGTTGATGTAAAACGTACTTTTCTTGAATATCGATGTGATTGACTCATACCCTCCCCCGGATACGGATTTAAAATTCGGTGAGGAGTTTAGATCATTCGCCGCCTTTTGCTGACTGATCTGTACGTCACAACCGCTCTCCACATATGATTGAACAGCTTTCGCAACGGAGAATGATTCGTTAAACTGGTGGCAAAATTCCAGAAATGTGTTATCCATTACGGGGTAATCGTCGAGGGGATCTAAAGATCTAAATCTCTTCTACAGGAGAATACTTATTTTACACCGGTTAAAATCCACCTTTTTGCAGGCAGGAATCCGTCTGGACGAGGAGGAGAACCCGACGTGGGCTCAAGGGCAAAACCCCTCTAATGATTGAATCAAAACAGAAAAGCCATGGATTGGAAAGGAATCTGATCGGGACGGGGCTTACCGCACCAGATACGTAAGATGCGTAAGATGGAATACTGTTTTTTAACCTGCTGATCGGAACTGGAGAATAATCTGGGGGTTCAGTTATCGTTTCGTTTCCATTTCTTCAGTATAATCGTAATTCAGCAGGGTGAACATCTCCTGATCTTCCGGAACCTCGCTCTCCTCGTAAATCGCATCCACCGGGCAAACTGGTTCACAGGCTGCACAGTCGATACATTCGTCGGGATGTATAAAAAGCATTGGTTCCGGCTGATCAATCCATTCTTCCGCATCATAAATACAATCAACCGGGCAGACGTCCACACACGCCTGGTCTTTCACGTCCACACAGGGCTCAGTGATTATGTATGCCATCTTGCTGCAATCGGATCAGTAAGTGATTGAATGATTCGAATCGTCCAGAACACAAATAAAGTAGGAATGTAGTGTATTTAATTGGTGATAAATTATCAACCAATAGACTGATACCCCATGTATGTGCTCGTTGTTTATGGATGTGTGTAATCCTCTTCGATTGAATTATAATAGCTATCCGAATAGGTACTTGCTTTCAGTACTATATCGTCGGTCGCCTCTGTAACGGAGTTCTGTCTGTCCAACCCCTGTTTCGTCTGATACCCGGCGTTTTAAACCAGCCATTTGTAAAAGAAAGCCACCTGACTTTTGTAATTGGCCGTTAGAATTATTCATTTTACATTACGATGGAAGACATTGATTCGGATGTAAAAAACCGGACCCGCAATCGGTCGAGCAAGGCAAGTCTGTATACTGTACAGAAGTTCAAACGTCAGGGGACGTCCTCATTTGAACGTGCGTTTGGTTTTCTGAGCAAAGTTCCCTGGGAGAAAATTTCTATCTGGGCCATTTTTCTCTTTCTGTTCTGGACCCTCAGAGATTTCTTTACGCTTATCCTTCTCACATTCGTATTCACATACATCGCCAACACGCTTGTTCGTTTTCTGTCGAATCGTCTGCGTGTTGATCGGCGATCGCTTACCGTTCTTTTGTTCATTGCATTTCTGGGGTTGTTCCTGGGTCCCGGACAGTGGTTTGCGAATCGAGTGATAGAACAGGGACGTCCTCTTGCCCGGGAAGCCGCTGGATTTATTCAGGAACTGAGCAAAGATGACGTTCCGGAGAACGGGTCCTCTTCCACCACTCCTTCGAGTGGGGATGAGGAAACATCGGATCAGGACCAGCAGGCGGAGCGTTTCCCTGAAGAGGGAGGGAAGAAAAAGAGGGAAAGTACGTCTTCGGACGCCGGACAACCGAACTCGCAACCGTCGAGTACAGAAACTTCGGATGAAAACAAGCGGACAACACCTGAGACAACCGGGAAGGCAGATGCATCTCCCCAAAACCTTCAATGGAAAATCAGGGAGTTACAATATCGAATCGAATCATTGAATCGGAAAATTAACAATTTACAGTCACCCGAGTCCAACCAATCAGGCGGAACCCGCGGAACCCACCGAGCGGAAAAGAGACTTCAACAGGTCAGGGAGGTTCCAGAACAGATTCGCGATTTCGTGAACGATATCATTCGTCAAAATCTGGGGTCGGATTGGCTTGCCTGGATACAAAATCGAGGGCTTTATGATAATTTCCTTGTGGAGATTCACCAGTTGTGGAAAAGCAGCATTCCATATATTACACAGTTCACAAATGTGGTACTTGTCAATGTTGGAAATTTTCTCTTTACCTTTCTTCTGGCCCTCCTGTTTAGTTTTCTTATTGTTTTCGATATTCCGAGGTTACAGGAACGTCTCTCACAGTTTGAAAAAGGCCGTTTGCGAGATTTTTACAGGGAAATCGCGCCAAGCCTTGCCAATTTCGGCACGATTATGGGACGTACATTGCAGGCACAGGCGATGATTGCTGTGGTGAATACGGTGCTGACCATTGCCGGAATTTATATCATGAGTCTTCTAACAGGTATTGATTTTACCCCGTACCTCGCGGTACTGACTATTATTGTGTTCGTCTGTAGTTTCGTGCCCGTTCTGGGGGTCATTATTTCCACGATTCCAATTGGCTTAATTGCCCTGACGAAAGGTGGTATTTGGCCCCTTATCGCCGTGGTCATATTGATTATGGTCATACATGGTATTGAAGCATATATCCTGAATCCGAACATCTACGGGGTCCACCTGAGGATGCATCCACTGCTGGTACTGATTGTGCTTCTGGTCGCCGAACACTTTTTTGGTCTCTGGGGACTTGTTCTTGGGGTTCCCGTAAGCGTATATTTGCTGGATATTGTCATTCAACAGGCAACCCCCGAAGAACTCTTTTACCAGCCGGAAAATTAGGTTTCTCCCGGAATAAATTACCGCACCCATCGAATGTATTGACGTAAGCAACGATTTTTTAATGGATGGATTGAAGGTAAACTGAAGGGGCCCAAACAGCTCCTGAAAACACTCCGTATAGCGTGACGGCAGAGAAGTCTATGCATTGTTCGTGATAATCCGTCTATTTATGAAGAACCCTGGAACGAAGGCGTCACCACAGGAGAAACAGATAAACATCCTCCCTTCCAAAATAATGATCAGTTACGATATTTTAGCAGAACCGGAAAGATTTTCACTGGTATCCCTGTCGATGAGTTGAGGATCATCTCCTTTCCGGGAAGTGATAGTCACATGTACGGAGAGGGAACAGGTACGAGTGGAGGTAGATCGTTGAAACGTTTTTCAGGTAGTGCAATCTACCATTCAACCAACGACTACCGAGTCGGTGTTCCATTTCTTCGACGAAAGAAATTGTTTCGGGTAAGTACGAACTGAGATAGACCTGTGTAAGGGCCGGAAACGGTACCGTCAAGCAGATTGAGAAAGTACGGATAGACGGCGGGTATCCATAGGGAAATTTACAAACACCTACCGTAGCGGCTCCAATTTATCCTATGGGGTCAAAAAAAAAATTACGGCTTGGCTTGACTGGTTGTGATTGTATAGGTAACCGACCTGTTTCGACAACGAAAGTTATATCAGGAAGTGCAGGAAAAGAAACAGGTCCTGAAACCGCCCGTATTAGGATGAGACAGGTTGTCTAAAGGAAAGGGACACTATTGACCATCAGTAAGAGGAATTCAGGAACCGTTGACCTCGCTTTTGTCCGGCCCGTAAATTCAAATGGGAGGTTAGTAGCTCACCTGAAAGAGGAAGTGGAATTCACTATCCCCGGATTCAGCTTGTCCGTTGTCGAGATCCTCGAGTGCATAACCCCACGAGGTCTGAAGGCGGAAATGTTGCATGAGCAAAACCTCCGCTCCAATACCGGTGGACATAAGGGTTTCGTCCGGAGACGTATTCACCCCTGGCGTGTCGTTGTTCAACGTACGGGCATAATCGAAAAAAGTGCTCAAGACAAAATCCCAGTCCGGAAATCCGAACACGCGTTCGGGCGTAACCCGGAAGGGTTGTCCGAGAAAACGGGCCGGTTCCTGGTCTTTGTTGACCGGGAGGATGCGTGGAATGTGAAAACGATACTCAACACTTCCGATAAGACCACGGTCACCGCTTGCCACGGATTCCGGGTATCCCCTGACCGTGTGCATTCCACCCGCGAGAAACGTTTCCTGTGAAATTAACCGATCCCCAAAAGCATATTGGCCCTGACCGGTGAGCTGGATTTCGTGGGCCAGTGTGGATGTTTGCGGTGTGGACGGATCTTCCCAGGACTTTCCGTAGATCAGAGGTTCGAGAAAAAAGTTCTGAGAGATCCGACTGTTGATCAGTGCATAGTCCGTTCTCGCGTTTTGTCGACCCAGGTTGTCAATTTGGGATTGTTCGGTTCCGGCCAGCCTATCGAGGTTTTTCTTTGCTGTAACGGAAGCGGTTGTGTTTGCCGTTCGACCGGATCGTTCAAGCGAAGCAGTGATTTGAGGCCGCACAAAACTATCTTCACCTTCCGTTCCCAGTGTTTCGTTTGTATTTGTTTCCTTAGCTATTTCAAACCCGGGTTCTAAGTCGACAAACCAGCGTCCATTCTGGTAAACGTTATGAATAAGTGACGCTCCTCCACCATAGCTTTCACTTTCGAAATTTATGTCAAAGATTCCAACGTCCGAGGACGTGGATTCGTTGTAGTACCCCTGTACCTTGAATCTGGTTCGGCTTCCGGGAAAGAAGGGACGTTCATACGAAGTACGAAAATCGTTGAAATCATCGCCGAAGCCGGCCGTCGTGTAATCAAAACTCAATATATCGTCCGAGCCCGTAAGCTGGTTGTGGACGAATCCGGCCCGTTCACGGAATTCATCCGTATTTTCCGTTCCGGTGTTGGATATCTGGGCATAGATCGTCCACGGTTTGGATTCAACGACACGGTATCCAAGTGAAGCATTTCCGCTTCCGGCATCTCCAAGGGTTGCCTCGACCCGACGTCCCGGATGTCGGTTAAGGAAATACACGTAGCGATCAAGGATATCCTGACGTAGCAGATCCGCGCGAAAAGTTTCGTCGCCGGGTTGAAGGGGAGACTGGTCACGAATCCACCTGTGTTCGGGCAAATTCGTCTTTTCATCCCTTTTGAATCGATTCCCGGAGGCAATGGTTTTTACCCGTCCAACCGGGGCTACATGGACGACGATTCGTAACCTCGTTTGATCTTCGGGACGAAGGTCTTCACCGGATTTACTGATGTCCTGAGGATCCGGGTTGGCATACACGGACAGGAGATCCCGTTCGTTGAACCAACGGACGATTGCGTTGTTCAGAGAACGTATCGCCCCCGACGAAAACTTGACCGGTTCCTCTCCCTCAAGAATACGGGATAAATTATAATTCCTGTATTCCGTTTTTGCTGTGGGTGCATCGTACCCCCAATCCGTTTGCTTAAGAGGGACATTGATATTTTTGAGTCCGGACAGAGACGGGAGTTCAGGGTGCTCGTTCAGATAGCTGAAGGAGACTTTACTTACCGGATACCTCGTTCCTGAAGCCCCCTGATTGTTGTTGGCAACTTCTGCGGGCTCTTCGATTTCCTGCTGGTTGGTGTTCGTTTCGTTATTCTCGACCTCACTGTCGTTTTCCTCTACACTCCGTTCCTGATTTTGACCTGAATCCTCCTGAGCCTGAATGACGTGAACGAAACCCCCGAGAAGAAAAACAACTGCAAGTGAAACAAACACTCGAAGCCGTGTGGATTGGGATGAATTCATCTGTATATCCAAAAAATGAAGAGTAAAATTCGTTTTCTCAGGTTCCACAGCCAAGTAATGCCAAGCGCTTTATATCAAAACTTATTTTGATGTTCAAACTTACCATCATTGAAAATCACATCCATGTTTTTTCAGCCTTCGGTCCAGGGAATACATGGCCTCCTGGACCTGTTTCTTTTGCTCCGCCAGATTGCTGCTCGCTTCCCCTGGCCAGACCGGGTCACCAAACAGCACAATTCCCTCTGAAAAAGGGTGTGGTATGATGAAGCGGTCCCAGGAGTTCAGCTGCGTGTACCTCGACACACCAAACGTGACCGGAATAATCGGTTGTTCGGATACGCGAGCGATAAATGGAGTTCCCTCCTCAACCCGGTAACGTGGTCCGCGAGGTCCATCAGGCGTTACGAACAACGCCCTGTGATCGCTGGCCTCTCGAATTGCTCTACGGAGAGCGCCTTTGCTGTTGCGCGAAGACGACCCCCAGATGACCGACCCTCCAAGTTTCTGAATGACATTTGCAATTTTTTCTCCATCACGACTGCTACTGGCCAGCACACTAACTTTCGGGTAACCATAAATAAACCGGGAATATATGTAGTATGTCAAAAAAAACAAACGATTATGCCACAGGCAAAAGATACCACCCCTGTTTTCCTTGAATAAACGCTTGCGAACGAACCAATCATTTTTTTCTCGGATCCGTATCGTCCGGCATACGGTTGATAAAACGAAGGTGCTTAAATTGGTTTCCAGATGGGTAAATACAGAAGTCTTCATGATCCCCTCAGCCGTTTACACTTTCCTCTTCAAGCAGAATTTCCCTCATCGCCCTTTTGATGCTCCGGGCAACAAGAACGGTCATCAGTTTACGATCCTCGGGGGGGAACGTAAGCAGTTGCTCTTCGAGACGGGAAAGTTGCTTCTGCACTTCCCCAATTTCCTGATCGATTTTATCAAGAACTTCTTCGCGATCTTCTTTCATTTCTCTGATCTGGTCCAGCAACTGTTCGTTGAAAAACGAACCTGCAGGACCATCTGGTCGGGGTCGAGCCGTATCACCGTTTCCGGATTCGGCCATGGTTGATTACTGAAACTGACGCAAAAAATTAGAACGAGTTAAAAACAGGTATTTCACGGGGATCTGAATTTGACGTACAACCGGTGCGGTTTGAGCCTCCGGTTTTTATGTTCTGGAGTTCACGCATGTTATCGGTACTGCCAGAACCATTCGCTGTAAAAATTGATTAATTCATGACTCCCGTCGTCCTCCACGTCCGTAATTCTGGAAAGGGGAATGATCGTGTCCTCCTGGTGGTCTTCGATTTTCGCTTCGGACAATATGCCAAGGTACGGTCCGAACACTGGATGTTTGTTAATCGGTAGTAATTGGTTGATCGTAACGCTATACTCCGCGTCACTGTTCTCGTTTTCGGGTTCGGAATACGTTGCTCGCAGGGGCATGGACAGTTCCTCGGATAAGATTTCATGCACCTTCGTCAGGGTTTCTTTCGTGACGGGAGGAGCCGGTTTTTCGGTCTCGATATTTAACAGGTTATGAAGCGTCTGATTCATCGGTCTGAAAACACTCCTTAAATGCTTTCTGGATACTCCGATCCGTAATGTTTCCATGAGATGCATGCCATAGAGGGGCTTGATTGTAAATCAGGATGACCTGAGGGGATTCATGAGTAACCTCCAGAGTATCCGCAACGGCATTTGAAACCGGCCGATCTTCACGAACCCGAAGCCAAACAGGAAGGATCTCCGGCTCATATCGGTCAAACCATGACGAAACAGCCCTACGGGCCCGGTTGCTGGCAGGTCATGTGGTGCTATGTTTAAATAATAGGACCGGTTGTTTTGTGGATGCAATATACACATCCTTCCATTCATTTGTGGTCGACAGATGGTTAAAATTGTTCATTCCTTCTTCACCTCCATCATCCAATCCAGAAAGAGGTCAGCGGCATCGGTCCATCCGTTCGGACCGATTTCGTCAATGGTTTCGACCCCGTTTACCTCATCGAGAATGCGGGGATGAATGGTTCCGTCCGGTTGCTGAACGGCAAATGATCGGTCTACACTTTTCAGCATCGGAATGTCGTTCTGGCTGTCACCGATGCCGCCGGTTCGGACCTCATCAAACTTCTCCCGGTACCTCTCCGTTAACCATTCAATGGCCCCCCCCTTATCACAACCCCTTTGCAGGTGGAGGAACCGTCCTCCTTCCTGCACGGTTATATCCCCTGCCACGCACCAGGAAATAAATTCCTGCTTGCGCTGTTCCGATTCCAGCCAGAGTACCGGTACAGTGTAATTCCGGTTCAAAGCTCGTTTCGCCTCATCTCGATCGAGATTTGTTTTCCCCGCGAACACTTCGGGGGACATGTTCAGGGCGGACTGGCATTTGAAATCCCCGCGATTTCTAATTTCGTGAAATTCGGATTGAATCTGAGCAGCGGCGTCGCCGAATTCATGAACACGAAATTGGTTCAGGACACGCTGTCCTGATTCATGTGCAAATGTATGATCCCGTGAAAGAACAACCGCCCCCCCGTTCTCCACGATTGCAGGGGTATCAAGACCGATTCGATCACGTATCACCTTTACTTCCGGCCATGTTTTACTTGTGCAGGGTATGACGTCAACGTTTTCTTCCTGACACCATTTTAGACCGGTGCGAGCCGATCGCCACTCGTAGGTCTCGTGATCAAGAAGCGTTCCGTCAAGATCCGTATAAAAAAGACCTTTCATTTGATTGGCGCTACAGAAGGAAAAATGTCACTATATATAAAGTAAGCAAACTGGCGTGTAAATTAAATTTCAGATTTCGATTGCGGAATCTTCAGGTACTACGTCAGGCAGGGTCATCATTTGGGATTTCTTCGAAACCAGGATCTGCTTAGGTTAAAATAAATTCCTGTGATTCACAATCATTTATTCTGAAATAGGGAACCATGGAAGAATTCAAAGAGGGACAGGAATTGACGGTTGAACCATATTTTGAAGATATTCCGCTGGGGGAATTCCTTCGTGCATACACCCCCTTTGATTCCAGGCGGAAATTGCAAAAACTGGTGGATCGGGGCCTCGTCGAGGTAAATGGAATCACTCGTCCCCTGAACTTTACGCTCCAATCGGGGGACGTGGTGGAGATTGGTGAGGGAACGTCGGATTACGAACCTTCGTATCCGTCTCCCGGAATCGTTTCTTCGACCGAAGATTTACTTGTTTTGAAGGTCTTTCCCGGGCAGAAAGTCGGTCTGAACCCCGGAGGGAAGGTATTAGGAGAAATGGATGCAGGAGAGGAAGTTCTTTCGAGCGGTCCTTTCGAGGAAGACGAGTACGTCTTTCCCATTTATCCTGTCGCTACCTCCGCCAGTGGTCTCGTCTGTTTGACGAACTCTGAAAAGAAAAGGGAGAAACTCGTCGATCAGGTTGGTTCAGAACAGTTTCGGCTTACGGGAAAGGCCATCGTGGACGGGGTCGTAGAGGACACACGGCGCATAAGCAGGCCGGTTGGATCTTCCGAACATGATCGGACGCAACAGGAGGTTCGTGAGGATGGACAGGAAGCAGAGACGATCATTGAGAAAATTGAATCCTATCGTAAATTCTCCCTGGTGATTGTTCAACCTGAGACAGCAGTCTGGGACCAGGTTCGCGTTCACCTTGACCATATACACCATCCCCTCTCCGTGGACCCGCGTTACGGATACCGTGAGGAACTGAACTTATCCGAATTCAAAACGGACTACCGGGAAAAGCCGTTTCGGAAAGAACGCCCCCTCATTGAGCGAACCACCCTCCACTGGGAGCGACTTGAGATGCGTTCGGAAGGGATCGATGTTCAGGTAGAGGAACCGGAGGATCTGGAAATCACGATCAAGCAGTTGAGAAATCACGATCAGTAGATTTTACCTGCATGTTCGGCTCGCTTATATCTCCGGTTGAGGACAGCAGTACAGGTTCTGGTGGGTCTCGAGTTGAGCCGTATTTTCAACCGGGATGATTTCTCCGTCGTATCCGATCCTGAACACAGAATAATGATGTTCGTTCCAGAAGGACAGAACCTCCTGAGGACGTGCACCTGCCCGATCGAGATGGTTCCGGTTCAGCTCCATCGTAACGTCCGGTTCTAATCGATCGATTGTTTCCCGTCCCCCCCTGAGGACACTGAGCTCTTCCCCCTCAACGTCAATTTTCATGAAGTCAATTCGATTGACGCCTTTTTCTTCCACGTACGAATCGAGTGTCCGGGTTTCAATCGTCTCCTTCTTGAAGTCTTCGTCCTCGTTCTCAATTTCATTGACGGTGGCTCGACCTGTATTTCGTATCTGGTTCTCTTGTTCAACGGGAAGATACAATTCGTGAACAGCTTCCTCGTCCGATAATCCGAATGGATTCACCTGGAGGTTCTGAAACCCGTTTGCTCGGATATTCCGGAGTAATTTCTGGAGGTGATGCTCCGAGGGTTCGAACGCATGAACGTATCCTTCCGAGAGAATATTGGCGGCAATAAGAGATATTACGCCGATGTTTGCTCCAATATCGAAAAACACGTCATTCGGTTTAAGCAGCTCCTTGAGCAGACGTACCTGTCCCCGATCCTCCTCCTCGACCCCCTGCCAGAAAATATTGGATTCAATGTAATTGGATAAACAGACCCAGATCTTCACTTCGTCGTCGTACTCCGTCAGGATCTGTTCACCATCGTACCTGCGCCCAAAAAAGTCACGAATTGAGGGGGCAACTTTCCAGGCCACCCGGTCCAGAACGGGCAGTTCAGTCGACGTACGTACAATTTTTTGAAGTAATTGAATCGTTTTCATTTCTTCCTCCTGATCCATCCAGGCCTGACACCTGAAAGATCATAAACTATGAACCTGTTCCTCTCACGAAGAACCCGCCAGTTCACATCACAAGCATTGAGAGAATCAATAAATTGGAATTTTTGGCTTCGTGGGTTCTTTAACTAATGAATAACCCCTCCATGTCCGGATGTAAGAGGGCTGATACCCGATGTTGCTCAGCCCGTATTATTGCTTATTTTGACTTGAAATTCAACACAGATTGGATTTCGAATCCGATTGCTTCACAGGAAACTTTCCTCCGTTGAATTCGCAAAGGTACTCGTCAGGGAGTTGAAATTTTATCTACCTCGATGCCTGCCTTTTCGTGTTTCTTCACGTCTTGTATATCCTACTTTGTCCGTGTAGAACCGTAAGGGTTTTGAGCCTTACCAGCCCCAGGTTGTATTGAGAGCCGGGCAGTTTGAACTCAATAGATGTTCATTACCATCTTGATATCAATTCGTCGATTTCTTATTATAAACATGAAGTCAGGAACAGAACTCATTGATTGCCACTTTTTTCGGTGCCGTCATGAAAAAAATAACCTCCCTCTCCTGCATGCTTGTTCTTGCGGTATTTGTCGTTCTTTCAATTCCCTCTGTAGTTTCAGCACAGAATGAGAACTCCTCGGAAGCGGATCTTGACGCGATTAGATCCGAGCTTTCCAGCACACGAGTGTCGTACGACTTCAAAGATACCCAGTTTCGGGAGGTCATCAATCGGATCCGTCAGCAAGTTTCCTTCAATATTATTATTTCGGATAAGGTGGATCAGGTCTTAGGTCAGGGTGGAAACGCCGCTGGCGGACCGGGAGGAGCAGGGGGTAATGCTGGGAACAACGCTGGTTTTGGTAACGACGACGCCGGCGGCTCCGGCGGATTTGGAAACAACAATTCCAATTCCGGGGGAGGCTTCGGCGATAGCGGGAATTCTGAAGGTGGATTTGGTAACAATGATAATTCCGGCGGATCAGGTGGTTTTGGTAGCAATGATTCCGGAGG
>CAYXQY010000003.1:5758-38387 GCA_964466525.1 uncultured Planctomycetia bacterium | reverse complement strand
ATTCCGGAGGGGGGTTCGGCAATAACGATTCGGGGGGCGGATTTGGTAACAGTAACAGCGGCGGTTCAGGCGGAGGATTTGGAAATAACAACAACAACTCCGGTGGTTTCGGGAACAATCCCAGAGGGGGAGGCGGTGCTCAGGTTCAGAACGTCGACGACAAAGTGACCATCCGGCTGGATGACGTAACGATTGAACGTGCATTAAAATTAATCCTCGACCAGAAAAACCTCACGGCGATCTATAAACTTGGTGCTGTCCACATCGTTCCGAAGAGTGAGGCCGAGAATTTTGAGATCCGCTTCTACGATGTTCGAGATCTTCAGTTCAAATTGAAGGATTTTAAGTCTCCCAACATCGATTTCCACAATGCTGGTGGTTACGATGAAAGCGGTTCGGGTTCCTCCGGTTCCGGGTCTTCGGAAAATCTTCTTTCCTCTTCCATTTATGAGGAATCGAATGACTCCGGTGGGGAAATTATCACAAATAAAGATCAGTTTATGAAGTTGATAGAGGGGAATGTCGGGACGCAAAACAATTGGGGAGGGAAGGCATCAATGCGCATGACGAACGGGATTCTTGTGGTCAATCAGACACCGGAAATGCACGAAGAGATTAATTTTCTGATCAACCGTCTTCGTCAGTTTAAATAAAAAAAGAACCCGGTTCTAATTGTGCGCTGATAGGGAGGGCGGATTTTTCCTACCGCCAGTCTTCTGAGGCTAATCAGGTATATTCCTCTTCCTGTATACTGAGCGTAACTTCCCGTACTTTTCAGTTCGATTTTTTTTCGGGCCCCCCTACTCCAGTACCTCCTGGTCCATTCAGGAATAGTTCCGAAGATATTCCGCGAACAATCCTGGTCGGAGAGTTATCATACGCCGTCAATTGTCCGTTTCCCCCCTCTCCTTTTCCCTCCATTGTTTGAACCGCTCGATCAATCGTTTCTCCTTTCCGGCATCAGATGGGCGGTAAAAGCGCGAACCACGGAGTGAGCCAGGCAGGTAGGACTGTTCGTCTGTGGCGGAGGGATCCCGGTGTGGATTTCGGTATCCTTCTCCATATCCCTGTTCTTTCATCAGGTCAGTTTGTGGATTGCGAAGGTGCAGAGGGACGTCGGGTTGTTGACCATTGTTTGCTTCTTTTTTTGCTTTCGTAAACGCCCTGTAAGCTGAATCACTTTTCGGACAGAGAGCGAGGTAAATCGCAGCCTGTGCGAGAGCAAGCTCACCCTCAGGGGATCCAAGGAACTCAAACGCCTCTCTGGCGTCGATTGCGACCCGGAGGGCACCTGGATCCGCAAGTCCGACATCCTCCACGGCCATGCGCGCCATGCGTCTGGCGATATAAAGTGGGTCTTCTCCTCCGTTCAACATACGGGCCATCCAGTACAGGGCCGCATCCGGGTCGGAACCACGGAGGGATTTGTGAAAGGCGGAGATGAAATTATAGTGTTTTTCTCCCTGTTTGTCGTAATCATGTGTCTGCTGTTGAGCGGCCTGCTCCACGAAATCTCCGTCGATCGTTATTGATTCTTCCTCTGCTTTTTTCGGCTCACTCGATTGAACTGTCATTTCCAGCAAGTTTAACGCCGTACGAGCATCTCCGTTGCTTAAATCTATAATTGTTTTTCGTCCGGATTCGGTCAGGTGAATTTCTTTGTCCCCGTATCCGCTGTCTGAGTTCGTCAGGACCCGATCCAGTATGTCGGAAATCTGGTCCGGGCCCAGCTTATCGAGTGTAAATACTCGGCATCTTGAGAGAAGTGGAGAATTTATTTCAAAGGAGGGGTTTTCCGTCGTTGCTCCGATCAGTGTTATTGTTCCGTCTTCTACGTGAGGGAGAAACGCATCCTGTTGTGCTTTGTTAAAACGATGAATCTCGTCAACAAACAGTATCGTACTTGTTCCCTGGTTCTCCGCCCGGAATTTGGCTTCTTCAACCGCCTTTCGAACGTCGGATACACTTGACGTTACGGCACTGAAGGGGACAAATGCAGCGTCTGTTTCTTTTGCGATGATCCGGGCCAGTGTTGTCTTTCCCGTGCCGGGGGGGCCCCAGAAAACCATTGAAGGAAGGTCCCCCGACTCGATCAGAGTACGAAGGGGACTTTCCGGACCGATCACCTCCTGTTGGCCTACTATTTCTTCCAGGGAGGTTGGACGCATCCGCTCAGCAAGCGGGGTGTTGTCCTGGTTGCTGTGTGATTGATCGTTAAATAAGGACACGGTTTAAGCCGACAAATTGAGAATTTCTTCTTATACGAACTCTCTTAACTTTCGTTTCAATATCTTTCCGGTTGGCCCATGAGGCAACTGATCCTGAACATAAATTTCGGCCGGAACATGGTTTCTTCCAATTCGTTCACGAATGGTGGTTTTTAAGTCGTGAGGATCGACTGATCCCTGCTTCACCGGGCTCACAAAAGCAACCGGTACCTCTCCTCGTTTCGTATCCGAAACCCCGATGACCGCCGCTTCATCGATCTCCTCGTGCTGAAGCAGTTGTTCTTCTATACGGGCCGGGGCGATATTTTCACCAGCAGATATAATTAATTCTTTTATCCGACCGGTTACGTGTAGGAACCCGTCCCCGTCAAGCTTCCCGAGGTCTCCCGTTCGGAACCAGCCATCTTCGCTAAATGGGCTTTGATCCTGTTGTTCCTGGTTCAGATAGCCCTGCATCACGGAAGGACCGTTGACCTGAATTTCACCTTCAACTCCGTTCTCAAGCAGCTGGTGGGGTTGGTTTTTATCTGCTATACGGACTTCCACGTTATCTATCGGAATTCCGGCGGTTCCCGGTTTGTAGCGATCCAGCCGATTCACGGAAATAACAGGGGATGTTTCCGTGAGGCCATATCCTTCAAGCATGGGACGATCGAACTGGGTTTCGATGGTTTCACGTATCGGTTCCGGAAGGGGTTCCCCTCCGCTGATTAGTCGGATTGACGTTTGCCGATTATGAAATGGGGTTTGCATTGACTTTTCCTTTGCTGTCTTACTTAAAGCTCGATATTGGGATGGAACGGCAAGGTAAATGGTCACTTTTTGTTCGGAAAAGGACGTCAGTACTCGTTTGGGCGAAAAGGAGGGTTCTACAGTTGTCGAAATACCTGTGAGCAGGGGCATTAACAGACCGCAGGTGAGGCCGAAGGAATGAAACAGTGGTAGCGAGGATAAAAAGTGATCTTCTGGCTGAAGGGCCATCGCTTTTCTGGAAGAACGTATATTACTCAGGATGTTTTGCTGAGTTAACTTTACCCCTTTCGGATGACCTGTGGTTCCGGACGTAAAGAGGAGAAAGGAAAAATCATCCGATACCGGACGTCCCGGTTCTGAAACCCGCTTGGAATTTATCGGTTCCGGATTGTTCTCCGGTTTAGGTGAAATATCGAAAAACGAGACGCTTTTTACCGGCACAGCTTTCATTTTTTCCGGAACGGATCCATCGCCCAATACAAGGGAAAGACCGGCCTGCCGAGAGATGTATGAGAGGCTTTCAGACCCCAGGTAGTAGTTTAGAGGTACGGGAACACGCCCTGAAAACAGGGTTCCGAACAGGGACGCCGCAAATGGAAATGGACGTTGCATCAATAAACCGACACGTCCGTCGGGAGATTCTTTCAGTTTCCGAGCAACTGACCTTGCGGCGTTAAACAGGTTCCTGTACGTCCATCCGTTCGACGGATCCTCGTAGATGATCTCTTTATCAGGCTGTTTTTTCACCTGTTTCAGCAGTGCTTTCCTGATGTTCATTGGCGAACCTACAATAGAAGGTGTAAAAAGAACAATCTCCAAAGTATAATGATTATAAAGGATTGAATTTGTTATAGAAATAAAATGTTTGTTGATGAAACGGAAATTCAGGTAGAAGCTGGTGATGGAGGGGACGGAATCGTCTCCTTCCATCGTGAACGCCATAATCCAAGAGGAGGACCGGACGGAGGTGATGGAGGCAGGGGAGGGAACGTGATACTGAGAGCGACCAACGATTACCGAACACTGGGACACCTGAAAAACCAGGGGAAATTCAGTGCAGGACATGGTGAGAATGGCGGGGCCAATGAACGAACCGGAGCGAATGGGGATGATTGTATTATCGATGTGCCGGTAGGAACGATCGTTCGAGACCATGACCATGGTCACGTTCTAAAAGACCTGACGGAAGACGGACAGGAACTACTGGTAGCGAAAGGGGGTGAAGGGGGAACGGGGAATGCACAGTTCAAATCCTCCACCAATCAGGCCCCCCGTAAATCCACCTGTGGAGAAGACGGTGAGCGACGTAAGGTGTCGCTTGAGTTAAAACTACTCGCGGACGTCGGCTTAATCGGGCTACCCAACGCAGGTAAGTCTACGCTTCTGAGTACGATTTCCGATGCACATCCACGAACGGCCTCATATCCGTTCACGACAATGTATCCTGTCGTTGGCATCGTTAAAACAGACACGTACCGGTCGTTTACCGTTGCTGATCTTCCCGGACTGATTGAAGGGGCTCATGAAGGGAAAGGGCTTGGGGATCGGTTTCTGAAACATATCGAGCGCACCGGGGTTCTGGTTCATCTTGTAGATGTCTCCCCGCAGGCGGCTCATCCTCCGTTGGAGTCAGTTGATATTCTTCGAAGTGAACTGTCTTCCTATAGCGAGAAACTTGCTCGGAAACCGGAACTGGTCGTTGCAAACAAAATTGACGTCGAAGGAACAGACCGGCGGGTGAAAGAGCTTCACGAAAAGCTTGACGTTCCCGTAATTGCGGTTTCAGCGATTACCGAACAGGGACTGGAACGCCTGAAGCACGAAATGCTCCGACTTCTGGAAAAAACCAACTCCACGGATGAGGACTCCTCTTCTGTTGTCTCCTCTCCGTCGTTCAGCTCCTGAGGGTTCTTGATTCTCATCAGGCGGGGCCGGTCGTATCTTTTTGGAGAAATCCATGAAGTATCTTCCGCCCTTTTCTTTTCATTAATCTGAGTCTTTGTCGTGATCTTTTCCCCCGTGATGTTTATTTCCACTGTGATGTCCGGGATGCCTTGGATAGATCGGTATGTAACGTATCCTGCGGTTCCTGTACCGTTCGTATTGGAGTTCCTGATTGAGTTTACTGATTCGATTTTCAAGACGTGAGATTGTTGACTGTGCACTCCGTAACTTGTTCTGGAGCTGTTCAATTTTTTCGTTTTTCTTTTTCAGATCGATTTTTCTGTCTATACGGGACTGTTTGACCTCAGGCGTCATCCATTCCCCCTGGTATTTGACGTACCCTTTTCTCCTCATTTTTTCCGACCGGGTCATCCACTGGCCATTATGTTTCACATAACCGAGTTCTCTTCGGGCTTTTTCATGTCCGGGATCAAGCTGGATTGTGTGTCGGAACTCCTCCTGTGCCTGTTTGTATAGCCCGTGGGTTTTCGCCCAGATGCCGATTTTATAATGTGCGTCCGCATTCGAGTTTTTAATCTTGCTGTGCTTCTTGCGATATTTCTGAAGATCCGTCTCTTCCTTTACCACCTCGATGACTTCGGATTCATGAATTTTCATCTTTCCGGTGGCGAACTCAATAACGTAGTTTTCCCCGTCTTTTGTGACGATACCACTCATTTCGTTCCCGTTTTTCAGTTTCAGTTTGTCCGCCGTAACGGGTCGAAGGGAAAAGGAGAGGACCAGAATAGCGATGCCTGCAAAGGTGAAAGTTGTCATTTTTTTCATTGGTCTTCACCGGGTAACCGTACATATTTGACCGGGCGACTTCATTCACGATTTGGTATTATACGGCAAATTCATTCATTTTTCCACCACATGTTTGTTTTCGTTCGTGTATTTTGTTTTTGCGAACAGATGAAATATACTCGATCCAGAGTGTAGCGTATAATAGGATTTCTTCGGTTTCATTGCTTCATATAATGATCGGAGATAAAACAGACGAACACCCGGCTCGAAAGCGACTTCATGCGAACCGCAGTGGGGTGCTTGTTACAGATATCCAGCGTTCATTTCTGTCCGTTCTACCGGAGGATCAATCATGGATATCACAGGTCAGCTCGTTTTTACAGGTTTCTAAAATGCTGGACGTTCCGATTCTCATCACCGAGCAAACACCGGATAAACTTGGTACAACCGTGGATTCCATCCGTCAGGCGGTTCCTGAATCTCCCGTCGTGCACAAATCCTCTTATAACTGTATGGATTGTGAGAAGGTTACCGGATGGATTGATCGTAAGGAGGTAAGCCAGCTTGTCATACTGGGGGTGATGACGAATATCTGCATACTTCATACCGCCCTGGAGGTTTCTTCACGAGGAGTAGACACGCATGTTCCTTCGGATGGAACCCGGGCGAGTTCGCAGGAAGACCACTGGTGGGGACTGAGGCGTATGGAACGTGCGGGAGTTGTCGTAACAACTCTGGAAACCACCGCTCACGAGTGGCTTGGCTCCCCCGAACACGAGAAGTTCTCCGAGCTTCTGCCCGTGCTCAAGGAATTAACCCGTTGAACCCGGTTTCGAAAAACGAAACGCCGGGTTGTTCGTGCCGAGATGATGAAGGTGTGCAGATTCATACGGGAAAAAGTATGACGGAGCTGTAGACCTACAGGACGTCTTCTTCCTGAAGAGAACGGTGTTTATTACCCTCCTTGCTCTTCTGGCTCAGGTATCCCTTCCGGATAACAAATTTTACGAAACCGGCAGCGTTGACAGATCCTCAGGTTGTCAACCATCGGAAAGTCCTCCTCCCTGGCCCTGTTTTCTTCCGGATCGACGAGGTATTCTTTCATCTCAAGGACGTCCTGACGAACGGATTCTTCCAGTTTCGTCAATTTGTCGAAGGAAAATGGCTCTTCGTGACATTCTTCTGAGGCAAGTTTTTCAATCACAAGCGTCACGTCTTCGGGGTCCACGTCCCACTGTTTCCACGCGTAGTACCCGTAACAGTAGAGTTGTCTAAAATCAGGTTCGCCTTTTCCCGTTTTCCAGTCGACGATTTTTACGGCGCCGTCTTCGTTTCGATACGCAAGATCCAGTTTCAACCAGACCTGAAGATCCCCCATTTCGAAGGAATCCACCGTATCTGTGTTCGCTGACAGGTCCCCTTCAATTGCCAGCCATTCGACGGGTGACGAGTCTTTCAACCGTGAAAACGTCTCGGATTGGAAGAAGTTTTTAAGGCAGGTAACCCCCTTCTCACGTATGCGTACCCATTCTTCGTCGTCTATTTGTTCTCCGTATTCATGTTCCGTCAAACCGACGGTGCCTTTTGGATCAAGTCGATATTTGCCCCGCCTGGAGTCGTCGAATTCTTCACGCATGCGCCTGAGCATGCGGTCTATCACCTCTTCTTTGTCGAGTTCCCGGTTGGAACGAAGATATTTTAAGACCCGCTCAATTGCTTCATGCACCAACGTACCGATCCACATGTGACGGTTCTGAAGCTTTTTCAAAAGGTAAATTTCCTGAACTCGGTCGTCACTTGACGCATCCCATCCTTCCCAGTATCCGTAGTAGTTCAGATAGTATTTTCGCTTGCACTCGTTAAACTGCTTACTGCGATTTGTGGACCAGGAAAACGTGTTTTCAAACGAATCAGAACCTGACATCGGAAAGCAACCTCGTCAATCGCTTCAAAATGATTTCTGCGGAGAATCACCAACCGCTTACGGGGAAAAAATCTCACCTGATTTATCCTTCATGCCTGGCAGGTCACATCCACGTGAACGCCGATCAAATTCTCCAGAACAGAACTTAACTGGATATTACTGTGAACGCAGAATAAAATAAACCACTCCGTTTTGACGGGGTCGAAAACGGCTGACCAATTGCGTGCCCTCTGGGTCGATGAGAGGGTTTTCCGCTAACATTCAATTTCATTTCGTTGCCGTCATCCAGGAGCATGAAAATTTCCAAAAAGCGGTTGTTTTTTACCGCCCTTGTCATCCTGATTTTACTTTCTCCGTTTGCGCTGCTCCTGAACCCGGTGCTGGAAACGTTGCAGGAACGGAACTCGAAACTGCACGAAACACTTCTTGAAAAAAAAGAGGATGGGACGGACGTTTCGGATGATTGGGAAAATTTGAAATTCCGTCAGAAACTGCTCGGCGATATTTATCGGTACACGTTTCGTGAGCGGAAAGCCGTCGATGCCTATGAGACATACCTGAACTGGTTTCAAGACAGCTGGAAATCAAAAGCGTATGCCAGAATGAAATTTAAAACAGCTGTACTGTGCAGAAAGATTGTGCAAGAAAATGCCCGACTCCGCGAATACCGGAAGAAAGCAGCCTGCCACTACAGCCAGGTGAGTAACTGGTACGAAGATGAAGGGAATACATTTGAACAGCTGGTGAATGAATCGAAACATGCCATCAACATTTTTGATCTGAGAAGACACATCAATGATTGCAACTGACTGGAGTATCCTGATTTCAAAGGTTCGTCACACACATTTTTTCCATGGGAGTAATTTATGGGAACGTCTTCAACGATGTCGTTTTTCTTTGGGCTCGGATGTCTGCTTGCCGGCACCGGTGTGGCCGCCGGTGCGTTCGGTTCCCATGCTCTTGCGCAGAGCCTTCCTGAAGAACAGCTCTCCACATTTCGAATTGCTGTGCGATATCAGCTGGTCCACGGTCTGGCGTTGCTTGCAGTGGCACTGGCAGCCGTACACTGGCCCGGGACAATGCTTCACGTAGCGGGCTGGTGTATTTTCGCCGGCATTGTTTTGTTTTCCGGAAGTATATACGTATTGACGCTTTCGGAAACGAAATGGGTTGGGTTTGTAACCCCAATCGGTGGTACCATGTTGATGATTGGGTGGCTAATGCTGGCATGTCACGTCTTCTACGCTCAGTAGCTGTTTTCGAGCTTGTACGAAACACTCTCCATGGACGTTGATCTTCCTGAAAAGCCGGAAAATCTCGTTCTTACTTACGAAAGCACTACTGCTCCGGGGGGGGTTTCACACAACGAAATCCAATTCCCATCAACGTAACATCCGGATCGCGGAGAAGCCGGTGTGACGGTTTTCCTTTTTCCGCCGGGTACAGGTACGAACCCCCTTTCACCACGTACAATGTACCCGATTCGGCCTGGATCGACGTACGGGTCCATTCAGCTACATTCCCCAGAAGATGACAGATTCCTTTGTCCGTACATCCTTTCTGGTACTCGTCGACAGAGACCGGTGAATGAATGCCGGCCTCCAGGGTGTTTGCCGGCACCTGTTCATTTTTCTTCTCCAGTTCGTTGCCCCATGGATATACACGTCCCGTTTCCCCTCTTGCGGCGATTTCCCACTCGTTGGCAGTGGGAAGTCGTTTTCCCGCCCATTCTGCATACGCCCGGGCATCTGCATGGGCAATACCCGTCACGGGATGGTCGTCCTTTCCCACCGGGATTTCGCGTTCGTCCCATCCCACCGGAGCCCGATGTCCCGTGTCACGTATGAACTGCTTGTACATGGAGTTCGTGACCTCATTTCGATCAATGTAAAATGAATCCACCTTCGGTCTTTTCTTATTCCCATTCGGTTTTTGATCTGAAGAATTAAGGTAATGGTACGTTCCTCCCGGTATCCGAACCATATTCTGATATGTTTTCATACGCTCGGCCCGGTCGATTAGTGTTCTCGCTTTCTTCAGGTCGGGAATATGGTCAAGTGCATTGGTTGCGTTTTGAATTACCTGTTTCCAGTTCTTCTCTTCAGATGCAGTTTCTGCCTTCTCCAGCCATTTTTGAGCCAGCTCGCGTCGTCGTTTGTATTCGGATTTCAATTTGGATTGAAACTCCATCAGTTCCTGCTTCCTGGATGATGATTCCGTGCGGGTCAATAACCGGTCAAGTCGTTTCAAGGCTTTCTCGTACCGCTGTTCCTCAAAATGTTTTCGAGCTTTCCTGAACCTTCTGGCTGATTCTGTTTGCTGGTTTTCATCATCGTTTTTTTGTGGGGTATCTTCAGCCGGTTCGCTGGTGTTATGGCGCGCATCCCTGCTACTCCGGGACGATGTAGACGTACTGTTTTCTTCGGAGGATTGTTCATCGTCATCCGAGGGCTCCGTCTTTTCCTGGCGCTGTTCACCTATCGGACCTCCGGAGGAGGATTTCGACGTTTCGGATGCGTTTGAAGAGGATGAGACGCGTTTCTTTTCTTTTTGTGAATCTTCGTTATCAGGCGAGGTTGTTTCAGAGTTGACTGACTCGTTCGGCCCGGCTCCATTCGATTCCCGGGGGGATTCTGTCCGTTCGTTCTGCAGTTCGTTTTCTTTCCCCGCCCCATCTGTTTTTTCGGACTGTTTCGGGTCTTCCGTTTCGACCACCTCAACCTGTGAAGATCTTCTACTGGATTGCCAGGGAGCCTTCAGCCCCAACCAAACGATAAAAAGCAACAGGACGAGAGCGATTAAATATACAGATGTCCGACCTGAATGATGTATTTGCGGCAATTTATTACCGAACATAATGCTGAAGCTTAAATCGAACAAACTGTGACGAGAGCAAGTAGATGTTTACATCCCAAGTGTTCAGGTGAGTTTGGAGCCAGGAGAAGGCCCTGAAATGTTGCAACGCATGAAAATAAGCGAACGGAACGGAATCTAATTCTGACAGCGGTTGCAGTAATACGTACTTCTCTGTCCCTGTTTTATGCGTGTGATGGATCCGTCGCACCGCCGGCAGCTCTCCCCTTCCCGATCATAAACGTTCAGAAGGTGCTGGAAGCGACCCGGTGCACCGTCCGTGGTCCGGTAAAGTTCATCAAATGATGTTCCCTCGTGTTGTATGGCCACCTGTAATGTGTTCTGAATTGATTCGTACAGGGCCCGTATTTCATTCTCGGAAAGCGAACGGGCCGAGCGAGCCGGAAAAATTTTTGCCCCGAACAGTGATTCACAGCTGTATATGTTACCCAGTCCGGCGATTTTGTGCTGATCAAGGAGCAGACGTTTGATTTCCTGGTCGGATGAGCAGAGCGTTTCCAGTTGTTCGGGAGTAAATTGGTCGGACATGGGCCCGACCCCGAGGTCCGTGAGTGGATCGGACGCTTCCGGTTTGTCCGTAATCAGATGCAATGTTCCCAATCGTCTCAAGTCCTCCATGTACAGGGCCTGCCGGGGAAACCTCAGTGTAAGCCGGGTTCGGTTCCCCTTATCGACCGTCCAGCGACCGCTCATGCGAAGATGATTGAGAATTACCCCCGCTTCAAATCGAAAAAGGAGATACTTGCCACGACGATCCACTGCACGAAGCGTTTCCCCGACAATTCGTTTTCGTAATTCATCTTTCGAGCAGTTTTTGAGAAGGTCTTCGTCATGCACGGTAAGTCCAGATACAGGCTGTCCGGCAAATGATTGTTGCAAATTTCTTTTAAAATTTTCGACTTCCGGCAGTTCAGGCATGAGAATCTCCTGAGATATAATTGATTCTGGTGATGCATAAATTCAATCCTTTCTGTTATTTCCAACGGTGTTGAAGTTGTCGGCATATTGTTATTTTAAGCTATTTCTACCTCGAAGAATATCCGATGTTCAAGTACAAAAATCGTTTCTCGGGGCGTTGTTGAAATCCTCAACAGAAATATTGTGTATAATAAATCGTTCTTACATCTCATCTACCGATATACTGATTCGGGAAGACAGCTGAAAGTTTCTTTCCAAATTCTGAAAATCCATAATTTGGGAAAGGCAAAGTCCGACGCTGAGACGCCGAACGAATTTTTTAAGGAAGACCTGCCAGCACTCATCCGTGTAACTTGTTTCGTGCAATTATAAATACATACATAACGGAACCAGTCAACGGCACACCGTGATTCCCTCAGCAACCGTCTCCGGAATCCCGCCGCACTATTGCACTCATACTGACAGAACGGAGGGGGATCAATGGCCTCCTGACGCGTGGTTCACGGAGAATTGCTCAAACGATTCCGTACGATAATTCCACTCCTACCTTCATTGAAGTCCATTTACACGACATGATTGCCCGGCTTACTGACAGTATATCGAATTACACGATTGCGTCTTTTTTCAACGACGGACGCGCGGGGCTTACCGTTGCTATGCTCGCGATTCCCCAATGCATGGCCTATGCAATCATTGCCGGAGTGGAGCCGGTATACGGGTTGTACGCGGCCATCGTTGCCGGTTTCGTCGGCTCCCTTGTAGGTTCGTCGAGCCGCATGATCACCGGCCCGACAGGAACCCTGTGTCTTGTGGTCGGGGCCATTATCTACGGGGTGAATCCGGACCAGCCGATCGTCGCGGCCATGATCCTTGCAGCAATGGTCGGCGTGCTTCAGGTCCTGTTCGCTCTGTTGAAAATCGGAAACCTATCCCGATTCGTCTCCAACGCCGTAATGAACGGGTTTATCATGGGGGGGGGAGCCGTCATTATTGGGGATCAGTTGATCAATTTATTGGGCATTAGCAAACAGACGTCTCCATTTTTTATTGAACGGGTGTTGAACTCGTTGAATCAATTATTTCTGAGCACTTATGATTTCCCCGTCCTCTCATTTACGGTGGGATTCATCACGATCGGTTTTGTATATGGCCTTCGGAAATACAATGAACGTATTCCGGCCAGCTTAATTGCCGTTGTAATCTCCGGTCTGGCAACGTATCTATATGGGGGAAATACGGCAGTGAACCTTGAGACCATACAGCGTGTGAGTTTGGACCAGTTTGCTATGCCCTCATTTGACCGGACACAGATTGTCAATCTGTTTTCCGGCGCCCTTGCCACGACACTTCTGGCAACCGTTCAGGCCGTTTCTATTTCGAAAAGCCTGGCGAGTCAGACCCTTGAATCGGTGGATGAAAATCAGGACCTCATCGGACAGGGGGCCTCCAATATTGCATGTGGTGTTCTTTCCGGTTTTCCCGTGACGGGTTCGCTCAGCCGTTCGTTTCTCAACCACAGCGTCGGAGCGGAAACCCGTCTTTCCGGCATCCTGTCCGCCATTTTTATGACCCTGCTCCTGGCGTTTATGGGGTCGCTCATGGTCTTTATTCCCATGGCTGTTCTTTACGCTCTGGTCATCGTCGCCATGAAGGACGTTTTCGACTGGGAGGAAATACAGATCTCTCTGACGGCCACCCGCCGGGACCAGATCGCATTCATTTTTACCTTTCTTTCCGTTCTGGTTCTTAAGCTGGACTGGGCAATTTACGTGGGTGTTGCCGTTTCCCTGGTCATGTACATTCGAAAGGCCACACGTCTTGACCTCAAGGAATATATCGTTGACAGGTCCGGACAACTCAAACAGATTACCGATCACGAGGAGCGCATCGAACCAGAGCTGGCTTTTATCGACGTCAACGGAGAAGCGTTCTTCGGTTCCGCGGACCAGATTAAAGAACGCATCAAAAAAATCTGTGCGGAATCGGACCGGATAAAAGTGATCATACTACGGATGAAAAATGCTATGAACCTTGACATTACCGGGGCAATGGTGCTGAAGGACATTGCTATTACGCTAAAAGAACAGGGAAAAACACTGATGGTATCCGGGGCAACCCCCCAGATCCGAGAAGTGCTGAAGGAAGCGGGCGTGGCCGAAATTATCGGACAGGACAAGATTCTGGTGGCTCAAAAAAGTCTCCTCGCTTCATCCAGACAGGCCATTGATCGAGCCCAGGCGCATATAGATTCAGTTCTGGAAGGGAACGAGTCACGGGAAGGAGAAGAGGATCCACCCCTTCAGCATACCATGGAGCGCCTGGAGGAAGTGGTCGAAGATGAGGAGGAAGAACTCAAGGAGTCGTCCGAAAACCCGGTCAAGGAAGAAAAGGTACAACCGCCCGCTGACACCGAAATCTCTCCGGATCAGGATGATCAGGGAGAAGAGGAAGAAAAATAAGGGCAAACGATCAGTCGTGCGTTCCATGTACGGACCCCATTGTTTTCGGTGGTACGTCCCTTTTTTCTTCCTGATCCCGGATGGAGATAGAACCATTCACGATCAGGGTTGGATCACGATTGAAATGCAAGAAATTTTTATCACTCGCCTGATTCCGATATAATGTTTCCACGGTATTTTTTATCAATTTTATCCCTTTTCGTCAGATGCCGAAATTAGATCCCAACGAGATCGAAGGACTGGAGGAAGTCCCCGGATGGGAAGAAGAATGGGAGAAACACAAAGACTACATCGAACCGGACGTCGAACGAAAAAAACGGTTCGGACAGGTGTTTGAAGTGGACGAAAAAGAAAACCGGTTCGAAATTACGATGTACCTTCCCAGTAAGGTCCCGGTGTGCGAGGAGAAGTTTCGGTATGGGTTGCCCGATGAAATGCCGGATTACGACGTAAGTGTGGAATTTACGTCCGAGGGACATCATGTTCGAGTTTCTGCCCGTATACCGGAACCCGACGATGTCAATCTTGCCGCTCCTGACGAGGCGTACGAGCGTCACGACGACACCAACCGGGTCCCCCATCCACACCTCAAGAAACTGGCGGGTCGTATCTCCTCTTTTCCGGATCGCATTCATCAGGTATTCGAATTGCCGGAACCCGTGGATGACGTCGATTATCAGTACCGCAATCATATCCTCGAAATGCGGGCACACAAAGAAGAACATGAGGACGAACAGATCTGGTCCAAGTTTCATATCATGCCCGAGAACTGCACGGGTTGTTTTAATTGTTTTCGGATGTGTCCCACGGAAGCCATCAGCGGCTCGCCCCGTGAAATTCATGACATCGATCCCGAACTCTGTATCAACTGTGGCGCCTGTGGATACGCCTGTCCGTTCGATGCGATCAAAGATCAGCACGGGGAACTCTACAACTTCGAGAAGCCGAATGACCGGGCCAAAGCGAAGGTGGTGGATGAACTCTGCACAGGGTGTGAGTTCTGTGTGGATGCGTGCCCGTTCGATTGCATCTGGATGGAGGATAAAGAAGGAGAATGGCACCAGCCCGTGGCGGTGGTGGACGAAGACAGCTGCACCTCCTGCAAAATCTGCGAACAGGTGTGTATCAAGGAAGCAATTGTTATTCCTCGCGATCTGGAAGATCAGGGGGAGGACGTCGGGCAGAGTTTCCAGCCCATGTTCGAGAAGGAGGCCTGGCGGGATCAGGGTCTCATTCCACCTTCCGAGCTGGAACAGGCCTGATCTGCGTTCAACCGGATTCCACCGGTTCGGGATTTTCGTCGGGCGAGAGTCCTTTCACCCACAGGAGACTCTGAAACGAAGAAGATCCATACATGGAAGTCAGCTCTCCGTCTGACTTCCGGCGGTTTTGTTCAGAGACTGGAGACCACTGAACCTATATAGCCGTTTATTTCATTCGTACTTAACCTGGCTCATGACTCGAAAGGACCGGTTCGAGGCGTTTATTCAGTCCCTTCAGAACGAAATATGTGAAGCGTTCGAGCAACTTGACGGGGCCGCCTCGTTCAACGAAGAACAGTGGACCCGGGAAGCGGGTGGAGGGGGTACCACTCGTATTATAAAGAATGGCGATCTATTTGAGAAGGGAGGGGTCAATACGTCCAGTGTCCACGGAGATCTTCCGGATCAGATTAAGAAGAAGTTCGGCGTTACCCACGAGAAGTTCTACGCCGCCGGCGTTTCACTGGTTATGCATCCGTGGTCACCCATGGTTCCCACCATTCATGCGAACTTTCGATATTTTGAACTGTACCGGCATGAAGTGGGCGGAGACCGGATGGATGCATGGTTCGGGGGAGGAATCGACCTCACTCCGTATTATCTCTGGGAGGAGGATGCCCGTCATTTTCACTCCACGCTGAAGGATGCATGTGACCCACACGGTTCTGACCTGTATCCACGTTTCAAGGAGAAATGTGATAACTATTTTTACCTCGACCACCGCCAGGAAGCCAGAGGAATTGGAGGGGTGTTTTTCGATTACCTGCGGGAAAATGACAATCGAACGCTGGATGATTGGCACCGGTTCACCACCTCCGTCGGGAACTGTTTTCTTTCCTCGTACACGCCGATCGCAAAACGACGGCGGAATGTGACGTATGGTGAACAAGAGCGTTATTTCCAGGAAGTCCAGAGAGGGAGATACGTCGAGTTTAACCTTGTGTACGATCGAGGCACACTGTTCGGGTTGAAGACCGGTGGACGTACCGAGTCCATTCTGATGAGTATGCCCCCCCGCGTCCGCTGGGAATACGATTTCGTACCGGAGGAGGGGTCTCGGGAAAAGGAGTTAAAAGATGTGCTCAAGAATCCACGGGATTGGATTGACTGAAGAATTGGATTACATCACCCGTCCCGCAACCACCCGTTCTCCCGGTACCAGTTTATCGTACGGTCCAGAGCGGCATCGATGTCGTGTTCAGGCTGAAATCCAACATCCGCTTCTGCCTTCTCCGACGAACACAACCAGGACGGTTGTTGCATTTCCCGAACTTTGTCTCTCGTGAATGACTCCTTCAGTCCAGGAAGGTTGTCCGTGTGCTCGGACACGTAAGCGAGAACCGGGGCCACGGCATCCGGTACGGAGATAACGGCGGGATTCACATCCAGTTTCTCTCCAATGGCCCGGATGAACTCCTCCCATTCAACGTTATCGTGGTGGGACATAAAATAAATCTCATCCCGTGCTGTCTCCGCTTCCACTGCTTTACGGATGCCCCGAACGAGGTCCTTTACAAACACGTAGCTGTACTTCTTGTACCGCCCAAACCGGGGAACCATCCAATTCGTAACCATCTCCACCATGTCCAGTACCATCTCGTCCCGGGGACCGATCACAATGGGCGGACGGATAATTGTGTATGGAATATCAGCGGCTTCCCGCTGCAGTCTTACCTCCCCCTCTCGCTTACTTTTTCCGTAATGACTCACCGGAAGGCAGGGTTCGCCTTCAATTCGAGGCGTTCGATGAAACGAGGGACCCGCCGCGGCAAGACTACTTACGAGCAGAAAGCGACGGGGGGTCACGCCGGCTTGATGCAGAGCGGAAAGCAGGGTGGATACGGTTCGACTGTTGACCTGATAAAATGCGTCTTCATTCGTTGAAGTCAACAACCCGGCGGCGTGAAACACTTCATCAACGTCGTGCAACCGCTCAATCGGTGGTTCATCGTGGACCAGGTCCCACGTCATATAATCAACCGGCAGATCCCGGAGCCAGCGCAGATCGCTGGATTTGCGAATTATACATGTCACGTCACGCCCGTTCGCTAACAGTTCTTCTACCAGAAAGCTCCCGACAAATCCCGTGCCGCCGGTGACGAGTGCCGATGTCATGAACGTTCCTGTAAATCGTTAATATGTCGAATTGAACGTGTTTAACCCATGAGAAGTGGACGAACTATAGCGCGTTTCCGGAATCTTTTCAATTATTAACAGCACCGATGCCCCCTTGATTCCTTGAAACAATCCGTCTCTCCTGTTTCAATTACCAGTCCTCTTTACGGATATCCTGTTAAATTAAGCTCATAGAATGATCCAGAAACTGTCATTTATTATCGGAATAGTGCTTCTTGTCGGTTGCTCTCGAATTGAAGTTCCTGCGGAACCTCCGTCAGGCCGAACAACCACCCAGGCCCCTCAATCTGATCAGGATACGAGCCGGAAATCTCCACCAGTTACTGGCTCAGCCCGGCAAAACTACAACAAGGCGTACAACCTGTTCAAAGTACATCATAGACACATCTTCGAACTCGTTAACGAAAACAGATTTGCACTACGAAACGAGGGAAAGAAGTCGGTTCAATCCGTGGAAGACATGTATTCACTTCTATCGAAATCCGATCAATCCCGTTTGGAAAAGGCGCTTGATGAATATCGGGAGGCCTGGAACAATTTTGATCTGAAGAGTCCGTCCGTGGGCGACCGGCAGCGCCTGAAAAGTGCCGGGAAAAAAATTAGAAATACATTTCAACCCGATCAGGTTGAACTGGCTGGATCGACGGATCAGCCCCCACGGAATACGGATAATACAGGCTCGACCGACGACGGCTCTCCGGAGGTGGTTTCGGGTACTTCCTCCACGGACAGGAACGTTCGTGTGGCGAATCCCGAGCGGTACAATCGTCTTTACGACCGCTGGAAGAAACTTCACGAACAATTTCAGCATGGACTAGAATCCTCGGATCCCCTTCTTGCGTCCTCCTATAAGGAACTTCTTACTGTGTTGAGAAAAATGGTGGAAGAAGTGCAGTCCGACAAAGAGGTGATCTCAAGGTATTTCATAAGCCAGTATCAGTTAATTTATCAACAGCGGAACAGGTTTGCGGGAACCAACGAGATCTCCGATCACCTGTCGGTTCTGAAATCTCAGTTTTCCAGAATGTATTCACCCGGGAACAATTGAACCCGGGAAAGCAGGCCTTGGTATTCTTCTGTCAGATCACTTTTGCGAAAAAAGACGCTTTTCGAAGGCTCCGTGAAATGGGTGCTTCTCTTTTGATAAAATCCTTTCTACGGACTCGGCGTGAAGAGGCAAGAGACCGTAATTCGTTAAACGGTATATTTTTTCTCCATACCAGTCACAAAAACGATGGCAAAACTTGAAATCCACCAGGGAGAACAGGAGGGAGAATCGTTTGAGTTCGAACCACCAGTTCAGTTCGGACGGGACGACGGAAATGATGTGACGATTTCAGATCCCCGTGTATCCCGGATTCACGGACGGATTACCCTCGAGGACCAATCGTATTATATCGAGGACCTTGGCAGTAGCAACGGAACTCATGTAAATGGTATTTCAACCTCCCGGAGCCAGATTGTAAGTGGAGACCTGATCCAGGTCGGCGACACGGAACTTATTTTCCAGGTGGAAGGAGAAGAGAAGCTGGACGAACGGGAGAATGAGGCGGATCAACTCCTCGATGAGGTTGAGGTAGGAATGGAGGGGGACACGGAGGAAGAGGCAATGGATTTAAACTGGTTATCTGACCTCGGTATCTTTGTGTTGACGCTCATTATCATCGGCTTAATTGGATGGGGCTCGTATTACCTCGTATCCCTTCTGCTTTCCTGAACTGAATAAAGCTTGCTAAATTATCCCGGACAATAGGGGTTTTACGAAAGCTTGGTTCAACGAATATTTTACGAACGAAAACCCCACCGCTGGTTTCCCTCCTGAACTGTATATTGTTCGGGATGCAGGTTGTTCATCGGCCTGGCTGGCCTTCTGACGTCAGGCAATCGAGGGTTTGTTCAATCTCTTCGTTCGTGTTTTCATGCGATAGGCTGAATCGAACGGAACTCTCCGATATCTCCCTGTCGAGTCCCATTGCTTCCAGGACGTGGGAGACCTCGATCGCCCCGGAGTGACAGGCGGAACCGGCAGACACACAGATGCCCTGCAGGTCAAGGTTAATCAACATCTTGTCCGACTCGTTGTGAAGAAATGAAACGTTCAGTGTGTTGGGCAGGGCATTCTCGAGCGGTGTGTTGCAATGTAATTGTTCACCAAAGTGATTGGTGAGTCCCTCCCGGAGCTGATTTCGTAACCTCCTCATTCGCTCAGCGGTTTCTTTACACCGATTTGTAGCTCGGTTCAATGCGGTGGCCATTCCAGCGGCAAGAGAGACCGCTTCCGTACCGCTTCGAAGTTCATTTTCCTGTCCGCCACCCCGGAGAATCGGGTCCAGTTCAATGTCTTTTCGGCTGTACAGCAACCCGATGCCCCGGGGGCCGTGGAATTTATGGGCGGACAGACTGAGCATATCAACATCCGGTTGCTGTACGTTAACAGGTATCTTCGCGGGAGCTTGAACAGCATCCGTATGCAGGTAGACTCCTTTCTGTGAACACAGTTCCGCAATCTGTTGCAGGGGCTGGCGTGTTCCGACCTCATTATTTGCCGTCATCACCGACACCAGGAGTGTATTATCTGTGACAGCCTCTCGTAAATCTCGCATGATGACCCGGGCGTTGCGATCCACCGGTATGTATTCGACCTCGGCTTTTCCCGTTCGCTCGAGTGCGGAGCACGTCTCAAGAATAGAAGGATGCTCAACCTGACTCGTGACAATGTGCGGGCACGCCTGATCTGATGCATTGACGAGTCCCCGGAGGGCCAGCGAATTCGCCTCGGTTGCACAGGAAACAAATGTGATCTCGGCGGGAGAAGAGGCATTCAGTGTGTCGCTGATGGTCTGTCTTGCTTCATCCAGCGCTGTCCGCGCATCCCGGCCGACACGATGCACGCTGGACGGGTTGCCGAATCGTTCCTCGAAAAAAGGTTTCATCGTTTCCAGGACCTCAGGGTACGGGCGCGTGGTGGCGTTGTTGTCCAGGTAGATGTTTTGATCCGTTTTATCTGTCATGAGCACCAGTGTTGTGTTCGTTGAGAGCACCGGCGAAAGAGATATTTGTTCGTTTCGTTGCTATTGTATATAATTAGAAGTGAACGTTCACTCGGGGTGTTCCTCAGGAAGTTACAGGTTTCTCATGAATAACTGGTATTCGACAGGAATTGCTCTTCTCGGCGGTGTGGCCATTGGTCTACTGGCCTTTCTGTTTATTCAACCCGCAGATACAGGAAATGAGTCTACTGACACCGCTATCAACTCCTCGGCTCCAGACCAGGCGAAATCGGACGGATCAAACATGGAGGACGCCGCAGCCTCAGGGGGCCCCACGGCGGATACAACGCAGGAAAACAGTGTTGATTCGGAACCAAACTCGAGCGTAGCTCCCTCATTGAACGAAGGGCAGGTTGAAAACGGTCAAAAGAAAAGCGAAGAGTGGGAAGGAGAAATTAATGAAGAGCCCGTTCCCGAACTGATTTTCTACTACAAACCGGGTTGACCGCTCTGCCAGAGCACCAAGGACATCGTTGATGCCCTCAGGCCGGATTACGCAGGAGACGTCAAAATTACCTATATTCCCATGCGGTCGGAACGTGGTATCCAGGGACGAAAAAAGTATAATTTGAAATTTGGAATGGTTTTGCTGGATCAAAACGAGGAGGTGTTCTGGAAAGAACAGGGCTTAAAGTTCAGTCGATCGAAAGTGAAATCCAAACTCAATGAAATCACAGCCAATGAATAAGACCTCACCTATTATCGTACTCTTCCTGACAATTTGTCTCGTCGGTACGTTAACCAGCTGTGGTCCGTCCAATCCTGATAATACGGTGGAACCATCCACGTCGGACACACAGAAGAACGAGTCAAAAACGAAGAAGACTTCGACAGACGGGGCGGACAGTACAGGTTCCACCTCCTCCACGTCAGCCAGACCCAAACTGGTGTATTATCAGATGCCCGGCTGACAGTTCTGCAAGCAAGTTGTCTCCATCGTTGATGGGCTCAAAGAGAAGTACAACGAAGACCTGGCTTTTGAGATTGTTCAGACCACGTCCGAACGGGGAAAAACGGAACCCGAGCAGTATGGACTCGGCCGTCACGGCATGGTGATTCTGAGTGACGACGGAAACGAGATCCTCTGGAAGAAAAAAGGTCACAAAATCAGCAAGCAGGACATCGTGTCCGGCATTGAAAAAAGTTTGAATTAAACTGCACGGTCCGTCTTTTCCATCAGAACCGCCTGTTCAGATTTCGCTTCCCTCTGACGGACATCCAGAACCGGTTTTTATTCATCAATTAGAGCCGGGATAGCGACAGCAACCGATTCATTTCTTCGGGCGTTTCCAGTACTCTCGACGCCCCCGCCTCCCGCAGTGGTTCACGAACTGCAGGTTCGGATTCACCGGGCGGAACAACTCCCACGGGGAGCACCCCTGCTTTTCGCCCTGCTGTCATGTCGTCCGGGGTGTCCCCGAGAAACCAGGCTCGCGAAACGGAAAGTTGATCCATACAGGCCCAAACCGGATCAGGATGGGGCTTGCCTTGCTCCGTGTCCTCCATACAGATCATCTCGTCTATGTATGACTGAATCCCACGGAGCTCAAGAAACCGTTCGGCATCGTTTCGAGGCCGACCGGTCACGATTCCTACGTGGAATTGATCGTGGAGTTCGGACAACCATGAGGTGTCAACAAGGAGCTCTTCTTCGCGATAACGTCCTTCAATTTCATCCGTTCCGTGGTACAGCGTTTCGAAGCGTTGTTTGACTTCCTCAAGGGGGATTGTGGTTCCCTGCTGTTCCATGAGGCGCTTTGTGAGCTCCCAGTCATTATTGGCATCTCCCGCCATTTTGGCCCTGGAGATTTCCTCCGGTTTGATCCGGACCCCGAAGTATCCGGCGGTTTCCTGAATTACGTGACGGTAGGAGCCGGACACATCCGCAAGTACGCCATCCATGTCCAGCAGGATGGCTTCCGGCTCAAAAATTGTGCGTAGCGCCCTGGTTAGTTTTGTAAATCCGGATTCGTCTCCGGGACAGGTGATACGGAGGCAATTGCGAAGATGATCTTTTGAGGGGAAAATGCGTGTTGAAATGCCCTGACCGGAAAGGGCGTCGAACACCCATTCAGCATCTTCGAATTCAGCTAACACAAAATTTGCTTCGGACGGTTGAGGATCCGCCCCGAGATTGGACAGGAGCGACGACAGTTCGTCTCGCTCGGATTTTATGGTCTCAATAAATGTCTCAACGTCCGATGGATCGATGTCCAGGCGGCGTTTGGCCAGCTGCAGGGAAAGGTCCGAAACGGCGTACGGACTTTTCGCCATTCGCATCCAGTTGATAATGTTCTTTGGCCCAATCGCATAACCGACACGAAGCCCGGCCAGCCCCCATGCTTTCGAGAAGGTGCGCAGGACGACCACGTTCGGTTGCCGGATGGCCGTCTCCATGAGATTATACTGAGGATCGGCAAACTCCACGTACGCATGATCAAGCAGAATAAGTGTATCAGGCCTCTCGTTTGCCAGCCGGGTCAATTCCTGTTCCCCTGCAACCGCTCCCGTGGGGTTGTTTGGTGACACCACGGGAATGACGGCGGTATCCTGATCCGCCTGTTCCAGCACCGCTTTTAGTGGATAGGAAGTCCCATCCCATGGAATTTCACGCACCTCCGCCCCGGTCAGTCGAGCAAAACGAGGGATCATGACAAACGTTGGACCGGGCACGACAATGTTTCGGTCCGGTCCCAACACCGCCTGAAAAGCGGCAAGCATCGCATCGTCCGCCCCTGCTGACACCAGCACATGTTCCGGTGCTATGTCATGCCGCTCAGCGATGCGCTGTTCAAGATCGGATGCCGAAGGATAACTTCTCAACGATTCCGGATCCGTATCTTCGAGTCCTTCAAGCAGTTCCGCCGGAGGGGTTACGCCCTCATTCCCGGACAGTCGTAAATCCACCGGAGCCGGGTGGGTCGGGACGGAATACGGTTCCCGCCCCTGAATTCCGGGGGAGGGTTGTATGGAACAGCTGGTGTTTTCGTTCATCATACAGGAACTCCGATTCAGTACGTCCGTCGATGGTCAGGTAATAATCTGAGAGATATCCGTCACGATTACATCCGTACCGCCTCGCTTTTTGATTTCGGGGATAAGGTGTGGGAGTTTTTTGCGTTCGACGGCGGCCTTCACAGCGTATCCGTCCTCCCCGTGCAGGGTGGACACGGTCGGTTCACGCATGGCCGGCAGAAGGTCAATAATCGGTTCGAGGTGTTCCTCGCTGACGTTGACTTCAAGCATCACCCGTTTTCTTGCTTCGAGCACCGATTTGAGAAGAATGACAAACCGGTCAATTTTCTCCTGTTTGGCCGGGTTATCGAGGACGTCGGGATAAGCAAACAAACAGGTCGAAGACCGTCGAAGTTCATCGGCAATCTGAAGGTTGTTGGCCCGCAGCGTGGCTCCGGTCGACGTAACGTCAACAATACAATCCGCGTCTTCCGGAGGATATACCTCTGTTGCTCCATAGGAAAGCAGGAATTCCGCGTTCAGATCCGTGGATTCAATCCATTTTTTGGTGATCCGCTCGTATTCGGAAGCGACGACCAGCTTCCGATCCGGAAGGTTCCCGTCCTCGTCCAATACGGATGGGGGAGCAGCCGCCACGAGTCGTACCGGATCAAGTCCCGTGTCGAGAAGCATCTCAAGGTCAGCGTCCAGTTCCTCGACCCAATCCGCTCCGGTGAATCCGATTTCGCGGGCCCCGGCATTCAGCATCTGAACAATGCTCTGCGGCTTCAGGATCTTCACTTCGTAACCGGATAGTGAGAAAGATGGCCTGTAATTCCGGGAACGTTGCTGTACACGAATTCCCGCCTCAGAAAGGAGATCGAGCACGCTTTCTTTAATGTGTCCCTTTGGAAGGGCGAGCCGAATCTGTGATGATGTTGTATTATCCATGTTAAGATGAATGTTCAGTTAAGTTCGTTAGATTTCGATGCCTCCGGTACGTTCGTACATTGACTTCAAACCCGTTGAGCGGTACCCTTTCGATACGTATGAGAGATAGCGGTACGGGCAATATCACGTAAGCATATATAATCCTTCCATTCATTCCAAACGGAGTGGAGGAGGATTTACCTTTGCTGGTCCGGGCAAATACATCGGTATTCTCCCTGGGAGGATTGAATCCCCGAAGACTCTACTCCGTAAGAAAAGGCATCTGTGGTCCGATCGTTCGTCTTCATCGACATCCAATTGCACGAGTTCGTCATGTCCGACGATTCTGTAGAAGTCGTCGCCGGGATTATCCGGAGTGGGGACCGATTTCTTATTACAAAGCGTCCTGAGGAAAAGCACCTCGGTGGATACTGGGAATTTCCGGGGGGAAAGCTGAAAGCCGGGGAGAACCCTGAAGACGCCCTTCGGCGAGAACTGAAAGAGGAACTGCAGGTATCGTCGGTTGTGCATGACCGTGAACATGAAACCACATACCATTACGACGATCGAACCGTTCATATACGATTTTATTCCTGTACGATTTCTGAAGATGCACAACCACGACCGGCCGAGTGTGAGCAACTCCAGTGGGTTACAGCCGGGGACCTGACGACGTATCCATTTCCTCCGGCCGATCGGGAGCTTCTGGAACGGCTTCAGGAACGAGCTCAGAATCAATAACTGAACGCATATGACCGTCTTTCGATACATTTTTGTCAAACTTGTCGGGCGCTTCTGTTTTATTTTCTGCTGCCTTTTCCTTGTGATTCTGCTTGGATTCAGCATGCAGCAGATGCATAAAATGGGAGGAGGCGGGGTTGTGATCCTTCGAGAGCTTCTTCCGTATCTCGCTTCGTACGTTTCTGTTTATACTGTACCCGTTTCACTGCTTCTCGCCGTTGCCACCGTCTACATGCGAATGGCTCGAGAACGGGAGATCATCGCGCTTCAGGCGGGGGGATACGCAAAACAGTATCTTGCTCGTCCCGCCCTGATTCTTGCGTTTCTTCTCAGCTGTATTCTCTTTTACGTAACCAATTATCAGTTGCCCGCCAGCGAGTATGCCAAGGAAAACCTGGACGTCACTCAACTGGAGTCTCTTCTGGCGTCTTCTTCCCGCAAACAGAATTCCCTGCAACTGGAAAATACTGTTTTTCGGTATGAAACGATAAAAAACGGGTTCCTGCATAATGTACAGGTCATTGAGTTTACCGACGAGGGGGCCCCGTCCGTCTGGTTTTCCGGCGCAAAGGGCCGTTTTCTTTCGATTCCTTCCTTACAGGATCCGGTTCTTCGCTTTGAACTGGACAATGTCACCGTTTCGACCTGGACATCCGGGGAGAACGGGAATAGGGAGAACGATCTCAGGCAGGCACAGGTCATGCGATTCCAGAAGGACGAACCGTTCATATACCGGAGGCACATGAAGGATCTACTTGGACTGAAGGCCAAAGAGCTTGACGAAACCACCCTGACAGAACTCATTCAGCTTGCCCGGGGCAAACCGCCCGGGCGACTGTTAAAGAAACACTCCGATCACAAGATCAGTCTGGCCATCAACAAACGTGCGTCCCTGGCTCTGGCTCCCATCGTTTTTGTTCTCTTTTGCGTACCGGTTGCTATGCTTGTGGGAGATCGCTCGGTGACCGGCGGAATGGGAATGGTGGTCGTTCCGGTACTGGTTCTTTTTTACCCCTGGCATATCTTTTCCACGCGCTATGCCGAGGCTTCCTCCGCAATACCACCCGCCCTCCTGTACTGGCCCCCCGTCATTTTGCTGTTAATTGCGGGCTATGTGTTGATTAACCGGGGGAATTAGTGACGGCATGTTACGGACGATACGAACGTACGTCACCTGGAATTTCCTGGTCACGCTGGGGTTTTGTCTGTTTCTTGTTCTCGGACTGACGGTCATGCTGGATTTTGTACAGCGAGCGGATGATTTTTCCGAACTCCTGGCAAAGCAAAATCAGTCCTGGCGCTTTGTCGTAACGTTCTATCTCATCCGGCTTCCGATGTTTGCCAGTTGGTTGTTTCCAATTATACTGCTCACCGCCGCCGGGGTCACGCTGATTCGAATGAATAAAAACAATGAACTGATCCCGCTGTTGATGGCGGGCATCTCGATGCACCAGATTCTCCTGCCGCTGTATGTTCTTTTCGTAGCGGGAGGCATCGGCGTGTTCTGCATGCAGGAATGGGTCTTACCGTCATTTTCATCTCGAATTGCACGTACGAAGCAACTCCTGAAGTCAGGAGAACAGTTGGATGATGTTCTTGTTGTCGATGATCGGGGCAGGTATCTCCACGGTCGTTCGTATCAACCGAGCACCCGGGTTCTCAACGACGTCACGGTGATGGTGTTCAGGGAGAACGTCCTCCGTGAAATCATCAGTGCAAATAGAGCCGTCTGGACGTCGAAAGAGGAAGGAGCATGGATTCTCAAAGATGGTCGAAGGACCAGGTTCGATGAACGGGGGTTTCGAGCAGGGGCTCCTGTAACCTATGGAAAGGAGGGATTCAGGTGGCGCACATCCATCACGCCCCATCAAATATTGACCCGGGACGAAGACATTAAGTTCTATTCCCTCCGGCAGCTGAATCAGTTAATTTCCGAGTGGCCCCACCTTATTACCCTTCGGATGACCCGTCAGGCTCGCTTTGTTTATCCATTCATCTGCATCCTTCTTCCACTTTTTTCCGTACCAATTATCCTGCAGCGTGAAATCACCAGCTATTTTAAAGGTGGAGTCCTCATCGCGGGTATTACCATTGGTTTCTACCTTATACAGGTGGTTTTTTTAAAGCTCGGTACAGCGGGGGTTCTTCATCCTATTCCAGCGGGCTGGACGCCACTTTTGCTCGGCATCTGTCTGTTCGTTTACCTGAAGGACCGGATTATCACCTGACAGCTTATCCCTCCTGTTCCTGTGAATTCGCTCGATATACCTCTCCATGCAAACGTGTTACAGGTTGTCATTTCCCGGTATATACGGTTTAATGAATTCCTCTTTCTTTTCTATCCATTATTTTACATACGTTGCCGAAATTAGTCTTTTTCCTCTACCCCGATGAACGTAGATGACCTGACGATTCGGAAAATTGACGACACCGTATGGGAAATCGAACGGCAGGGTCCCATGCATGTTCCCGGACGAATATATGCCAGCGAGAAATTGATGTCCGCGATCAAACAGGACGATAGCTCGAAGCAGGTGGCAAATGTCGCGTGTCTTCCCGGGATCGAGGGATACTCCTTAGCCATGCCTGATATCCACTGGGGATATGGTTTTCCCATCGGCGGCGTGGCCGCGTTTGACCCGGATGACGGGGTCATATCCCCCGGTGGCGTCGGATACGACATCAACTGTGGGGTACGATTCGTGAGCACCAACCTGCGGGAGGACGACGTTGCGCCCGACATTGATCAGGTGGTGGGGGCAATATTTGATGCGGTTCCCAGCGGGGTCGGTTCCAGTGGTGCAATCGGAAAACTGAATCGCTCTGAAGAGCGTGAGCTGTTAAAACAGGGGGCTTCCTGGGCGGTAGATCGGGGATTCGGACGGCCCGAGGATCTTCGGTATATGGAGGATCAGGGGGTTATGCCCGGTGCCGATCCGGACGCGGTGAGTGATCGTGCCCTTGAACGAGGTCGATCCCAGGTCGGTACCCTCGGTTCCGGAAACCACTTCCTGGAGGTGGATGTGGTCGATCAGATTTTTGATGCCCGCGTTGCAAACGTACTCGGTCTCGAGCAGGGACAGGTCATCCTGCAGGTTCACAGCGGAAGCCGGGGATTGGGATAGCAGATCTGTGACGATCACGTAAAGGACCTGGTACACACCGCATCGGAGTACGGGATTCACCTCGAGGACAAGCAGCTTGCCTGTGCCCCCGTCAACTCTCCTGAAGGCAAAAAATACCGCAGGGCCATGGCGTGTGCCGCCAACTACGCGTGGGTCAATCGCCAGGTCATGATGCACAATGCCCTCAACGCGATTTCAGACACCCTGAACCGATCCGAGCCGCTGGATTATCAACTGATCTACGATGTCTGCCACAACATTGCAAAATGGGAGGAGCATCAGGTGAATGGCACGACGAAAGAACTGATCGTTCATCGAAAAGGGGCCACCCGTTCACTGCCACCGGGACATGAACTCGTGCCCGAGCCCTATCAGGACATCGGGCAACCGGTGCTTGTCCCTGGCGACATGGGATCGTCGTCGTACCTTCTTGTGGGATCGGACGGAGCGCCCGAGAAAACGTTTGGCAGTGCCTGCCACGGGGCCGGTCGTGCCGCCAGTCGAACGGAGATGAAAAAGAAGATGCAGGGCAAGGACCTGAACGAGATGATGTCTCACCGGGGGGTATACGTCCAATCCGATACCTGGAAAGGGATGGCTGAAGAAATGCCCGACGCGTATAAGGATGTATCCGATGTGGTCGACGCCGTACAGGAAGCAAACCTTGCCCGAAAAGTCGTTCGTGTTCGCCCGATCGGCGTTGCGAAGGGCTAACAGACCATCCGCAGGCGCTACTCTTAAGATCAGACCAAACCCTGCATCCCCGAACAAGAATTCTGATCCGGAGTTCCATTTCCTTATATGATCCGTTATTCGTTAAAAAACCTCTGGACCCAGCCGGTTCGATCCCTGCTGTGCATCGTCGGTATCTCGATTGCTCTCGTGGGCGTGGTCTGTATTTTTTCGTTTTCGGCCGGTGTGAAAGCAACGGTCAACTCGGCAATTCATCTCATTGACGGCGTGGTGATTCTTGAGAAAGACCAGCCCCGGCCGAGTCTGTCCTCCGTTCCGGCGGGACTTGAGAAAGAACTGGAGAAAAACGAACGGATTCAGAACGTCGTTCCCTGGATCTGGACAATTCCCGCCAGTGTGAATCATCAGCCCCTGATTCGAAGAAGTGCATTGATGCCGGAACTTCTTGGGGGGATTGACCTGTCCGACCTGAAGAATCAGAAGTACCCTCACCTGTATCAGCGGACGCTTGTCAGGGGACGGTTTCTCCGGGAGGACGACCGAAAACAAGTTGTGATTTCGGAGTTGCTTTCAGACCGTCATCAGGTTGAATTGGGGGAACCACTTTCAATCGACGGTACGGAATACACCGTTGTTGGCCTGTACGAAACCGGGAATAAGATCATGGATATGGCCATTGTCATGCCCTTGCAGGAAGTTCGGGCGAAGCGAGATCTCGACAGCGATCAGGTCAGCGACCTGTACGTCGAACCCGTTGAAGGAAGGGAACGTAATGAGCTCATTGACACGGTGGAACAAACGTTGTTGAGAGTGGACCGTCAGGCGCTTGAAAAATGGGACGTCCGATCTCGAACGGACTGGGAAACGGATTTCTCGGGGATGATGGGAAAAATCGACACATTGCTTGTGCTTATTTCGTCGCTGGCGGTGGTGGTTGGAACCGTCGGCATTATCAACACCATGTTGATGAGCATCACGGAACGGACGACTGAATTTGGTATCCTGATAGCAAACGGCTGGTCGCGCGGGGACGTCGTACGACTGGTGCTCTGTGAATCGACCGTCCTTGGCCTTGTAAGCGGGGGGCTCGGAACCGGTGTCGGCTGGCTGACGGTGTGGGTTGTGGACCGATCCCTGGACCTTGCCGTCAATGCGGTCACCCCGTTCTACCTGATCGGGACCTGTTTCGTCCTCGGGGTCATTATCGGCATTATCGGTGGAATCTATCCGGCCTATCGAGCTTCGACGAAAAACCCCATAGAAGCGATACGATCAGTCCGATGACGGATCAGGGAGAAGGACAGGAAAAAGAGGCTTACATCGTGTTTGACCGGGTTTCAAAGGTGTATGCATCCGGTCCGTCCGAGGTGAAAGCGCTCGATGAACTATCGGTTTCGATTCCGGAACATTCCTTCAGTGTCTTTTGCGGACCCTCCGGGTCGGGCAAGTCCACCCTGCTGCACCTACTCGGTGCGCTCGATCAATGCACCGGGGGTTCGATTTACGTGAACAGCCGGAACATAAATTTGCTTTCAGAAACCGAACGCACCCGATACCGCCGGTACGAGGTAGGATTTGTGTTTCAGTCCCTGAATCTCCTGCCAAATTTAACGGCTCTGGAAAACGTACTTGTTCCCTTTATACCCGATGGAAGTTCACATAAAATGCGCGCCAGAGCAAAACGTCTTCTCGACGATGCAGGGATCGGTCAGCGCATACATCATCGTCCCGGTCAGCTCAGCGGAGGGGAGCGTCAGCGGGTCTCAATCGCCCGCGCACTCCTCAAGGACCCATCGCTCATCCTTGCCGACGAACCGACCGGTGAACTGGATCGCGAAACCGGACAGGTCATCTTCAACATGCTGCGCCGGATCCGGGCGGAAGAGCGCACAACGGTTGTCGTCGTAACACACGACACGGAATACATCGAGTCGGAAGACGTCACGTTCGAATTACAGGACGGTCAAATCGTTTCGTAAGACGTGGAGGAGATCGATGAAGGACGTACAACGAACAATTTTCTGTGGGAACCTGCGTGAACAGCACGCCGGGGAGGAAGTCACGCTTAACGGCTGGGTGTCCAGAATTCGGGACCACGGTCAAATTCTGTTTATTGACCTGCGGGATCGGGAGGGGATCGTTCAGTGTGTGGTGGATCCGGAGGCGGATGAACAACCGGCGTCAAAAGCGGACGAGTTGGCCCGGGAATATTGTGTGTCCATTCGTGGAACGGTTCGAGAACGTCCGGAGGACACCCGCAACGAGGATCTTGAGACCGGAGCGGTTGAAGTGGAAGTTCAGGAGCTTCATATTTTTTCCGAATCCAATCCACTTCCGCTTCCCATCGAGAAAGACGAGTCGATTTCGGGCGAACATCGCCTTCGTTACCGCTACCTGGACCTCCGACGACCCTGGATGAAGGACAACATTCGCTTCCGGCACGACGTGGTCCGTGAGATGCGCAATTTCTTTGACGCCAATGGGTTCCTGGATATCGAGACCCCCTTCATGGTGAAGGAAACGCCGGGGGGGGCTCGAAGTTTCCTCGTACCGAGCCGTCAGATGCCGGGCAAGTTTTTCGCCCTGGCTGAATCCCCGCAGGTCTACAAGCAGCTTCTGATGATTGCCGGGTACGAAAAATATTACCAGATTGTCAAATGCTTCCGGGACGAGGATCTTCGGCGGGACCGACAGCCGGAATTCACGCAACTTGACCTGGAAATGTCCTTCGTCGACGAAGAAGACGTTATTCGGATCATGGAAGAATGCATGGTTCACCTGCTGACGGAAACTCTGGACGTGACACCGGACCCCCCGTTTCAACGCCTGACATACCGTGAAGCGATAGACCGGTTTGGTACGGACAAACCGGATCTCCGCTACGACTTGGAAATTGTGGACGTCAGCGACCTGGTGTCGGACAGCGACTTCAACATCTTTTCGGACACGGTTCAGCGCGGAGACACCGTGCGCGGGCTGTGCGTACCGGAGGGAGCTCAGTTCTCCCGGTCGGAAATCGATGATCTTGAAGCGGTGGCAAAGGAACACGGCCTGCCCGGCATGGCCTGGTTCCGCGTGGAGAAGGAGGGCCTGCTGGACTCCCCCATTGACAGGTTTTTCGACGAAGACGAACAAAAAGGCCTGACGGAACGTTTCGACGCCTCCCCCGGTGACCTGCTCGTCTTCGGAGCGGACGAGCGGAAAACGGTCTGTAACGCCCTGGGTCAGCTGCGCATCCACCTCGCCGAGGAACTGGATCTCGTTCCGGAGAACGAATTCGCCTTTGCCTGGATCGTGGACTTTCCGCTGTTTGAACGGGATCCCGCAACCGGCTCCCTCGCCTCCTGTCACCATCCCTTCACCGCGCCGAAACCGGAGGATGAGGGGAAGCTGGAATCGGACCCTCTCGACGTACGGGCGAGAGCGTATGACCTCGTGCTGAATGGATTTGAAATTGCCGGCGGCAGTATTCGTGTACACCGACCGGAACTCCAGAATCGTATTTTCCAGGTGCTCGGGATGGATGAGGACGAGATCGAAGAAAAATTCTCCTTTCTGATCGAAGCCCTGGAATTCGGTGCCCCACCCCATGGGGGGATCGCCCTCGGCCTTGACCGGTTTGTCATGGTGCTCAAAGGGCTCGAATCGATTCGTGACTGCATTCCGTTTCCGAGGAGCGGGAACGCGTACGACCCGATGAGTGATTCGCCTTCAACCGTCCATCCGGAACTTCTCCAGGACCTCGGGCTAAAACTGGCCGTCAGCCCTGAAGACGATAGCGGATAACCGAATCCGCGTTCGTCCGCAACACCGGGAGGGACGAGCGGTTATGGTTCCGTAAAGCGATTCATGGTGAAGCTTCCCGGATCACTCATTCACTTCGAAACAGG
>CAYXQY010000003.1:0-5728 GCA_964466525.1 uncultured Planctomycetia bacterium | reverse complement strand
ATGCTCGCTGCCCTGCTGCTGTTTTCGTTCTTCCATTCGCCACGTGCTTGTTTCAGCGCCTTCATGTGGGCCGGCCGAAACGGAACGGGCATACCGGCTTCAACTGTATCGGGCACGTTCAGCACGTCCAGTATTTTTCCGCGAAGTGCCTGAATCCCCCGTTCAACTTTTGCTGAAACGTGTATCACTTCCTGCCCATCATGTTGTGAATCCCCGTATTCCGGCGTGGTCGTCAGGTCTTCTTTGTTTCTGACCCGTATGGTGGGCTTATCCGAAATTAAGTCCGGCTCTTCCATTGCCTCTTCAACGTGTTCCGCCACCCATAAAACCAGATCGGATTCCCCTGCGATGGTACGTGCTCGTTCAATGCCTTTCTTCTCAATTTGCTCCGCCGAGACCCGCAGACCGGCGGTGTCACGCACGTGAAGCGGAAATCCATGTGCGTACACCGTTTCATAAACGACATCCCGGGTCGTGCCGGGTTTTTGGTGTACGATCGAGGTTTCCTTTTGAGATAAGGTGTTCATGAGCGTGGACTTTCCCGCATTGGGGGGACCCAGGATGCAGACTTCCGGCGGTTCCGTCAGGGCCACCCCCGCTCGTCCACGTCGCAGGAGGTTTTCAAACGTGTCGGCGATCTCCTGACGCGTAAAATTGGAATCATCGTTCAGAAGTGACCGGTGAAGGGAGCCGATGGTTCGACTCAATTCCCCCTGCAACTGAGTAACAAGCACCGCTGCAGCACGCTGGGTCTCCGCCTGGAGCAGGGCGTCGTACGCGTCTCGTCGTACGGCGTCCAGAACACCACCGATTTCCGCTTTATTCAGGTACGCTTCCGGCGTCAGGGAGTCGGCCCCATGTGTTTCAAGAAGCGAACCAATACGTTGTAAAATTGCCGGACCGCTGTGCGTGTTGAGTTCGACCGTGAGCTGGCCCGTCAGACTGTTGTCGCCGGGGATGACCCTCACGATGACTTCATCCACAACTTCTCCTTCCTCCTCGTCGGATAACCAGCCATAATGGAGCGATTGCTGATTATGAACGATCTGGTCCCTATCCGACGCGGACGTAAAGATTTAGTACAGTAGCGTCTCCACGCCTTCGCCAAACACGTGAAACAACCCGATGCCCCCTTCCCCGGAAGGAGAAAGACGAGCGTACGCAAGCTCTACGTCTTTTTGCGTGTTTTCCCGGGACATTTCGGAAACATATTTGAAAGATTGTTATACCCTGTAGCGGCGACGAATCAGCAGATCTTTTTAACTCGAGCATTTCGCCTGGGACGTTTAATCTCGCTGAAACCTGCAGTCAATTCGCCCGTTTATCTTCATACCTGGCTGCGTCGGTCACTCGTCTTCGGTAACTCGGGGCGATTGATCTGGTTGTAGTCGGATGTTCGGGGTGGGGTCGATCCTTCTTGTTCGTTCGAGTCGTGATAGAAGGGGCCATTTTGTTTGTGATTAAACTTATCCTTCGACTGTATTTATACTCGCTCCATTCGTCCGGATCGGCATCGAGGGACCGTAGTGGTTAGAACGTCCCTGATCATGTCGCATCCGTGACATGAGATCGGACCCAGTCAAAAAATTCGTCTTTTTCGACATGCCCTGCTGCCAGGTCGAACATCATCTCTTCCTGTTCGTCCACGTCCGCCTGAAAATCCTTTCCGTTTACATGCAGAAACAATTCCATTGCCGCGTGTCCGATACGCTTGTTTCCATCGGCAAACGGATGATTTTTGACAAGAAAATAGCAGAGTCCTGCAGCTTTTTCTTCCAGGTCCGGGTAGAGATCGTCACCTTCGGCGGTCTGCCTGATCTGGTGTATGGATGCTTCTCATCGATCTCTGTAAAGTAGCTTATCCTCGCCGCCGATTTCCTCAATGATTTTCTTATGGAGACGAATCACCTCCTCAACGGAGAGGTATCTCATTTAGCAAGACGCTTATATAGTTCTTTATTTTTCGTGATGACGTGATTCATGGTTTCTTCCATCGCTTCTTTACTCTTATCGCTGGAGGTAACTCTACAGGATATCGTCGGAATGGAACCCCCTTCTGTTTTAACGTCGGATTGTTCGGAACGTGCCGCACACGTAATCCAGACGGTGTTGTTCTTAAAGGTTGTGTGCCGGGGCTTGTTGATTTTAAGACGCATCTGATTCTCCTTCAGAATCTGTGTTACTTTCTTTATTGATTTCAAATTTCCACCGGGACTTGATATCACCGTTTATTGCAAAACCAAATTCATAGGTGCCCGGATTGTCAATACCGAAACGAAATGGGACCTGAAATTTAGATCGCCCCCCACCGTCCGGAACCTGAAACTCTCCTTCAATATCGGGAGCAACCCGATTCCCATCCACGTCAATCACCGACAGTTTAAATTCATGATCTCCACTTTCGTGGCGATCCGCATGAATCATAACGAACAGCCGGCCGGAAACGGGCGTCTGTTCTCCGGGGTCTCCACGAAATTGATCGATACCTCCCCGAAGCAGGGAAAACGTCCCGTCTCCATGGAAAGAGACATGTTCCGCAATGAAAATATTCGCATCCATTTGTCTGGTTTTTTCCGGCACGTTATTTAATGATCAAACGAACCCTCATCATATTCGGATGTTGCTCTGACTTCAATAAATATTGTAACTGATTAATCGTCCGTGTGGGAGGAATTTGAATCTGATGCTTTCGTAAGGAAAGATCTACCTCGTTGTCGTCCACCGTTGAACCCGTCGAACAAACACGGTTCCTGGTTTATGAGAGACAGATCCATGTGATTCTCCAACAGAAAGCAGAAGAAAGCAGAAAGTAACTCCATCGTCGTGAGGCAGTATAGAGAGTATTCGAAGAAACGAGTAACCAGAGGTTGACACGGACCGGATGCTATAGACAAATCGGGATGGAGTGAAAGGAGGAAAACGGTACAGTGCACTACCTATGGCCGAATTCGCTCTTTAAGGAACGAGGACTGTTCTCCTGAAGCCAGCCCTGCCTGAAGATAACCAGTCCTCCCGTGAAGAACAGCTCCAACTGGAGAGTTCCCAGCAGGAAATCCGCACTGGTGGTTCGGAGGGGATTGGACCCGGCAGACCCTGCTTGCTATCTCTCGAGAATGAGGACCTGAAACTTGGACCTTTTTGTGTTTTAGTTTTCAAAGGGGTATTCTGTAAAGTTTTCACGGTTCATCCACTTCTGGCACGACAAAAGGAGCCTGTAAACACACGATGGAAGAACAATCCGAAACGTTGTTACTGGACGTAGGAAATTCGTCGGTACATGTCGGTTTGGCCCGGAGGGAGTTGAAAGAGACATTTCGTACAGGTCAAAAAAACCTGACCGTCATCCAGCGCAAATGGAACGAATGGAGTTCAAAAGGGGTTCCGGGTCGGGTTCTTCTTGCCTCGGTGGCTCCCGAAGCGGAACAGGACATTCGTAGGTTTTTGCAGACCACCTGGGATGTAACCCCCTTACGTTTTCGGGAGGACTTTCCCGTTCCCATCGAAATTCGCACGAACACACCCGATGAAGTGGGGGATGACCGTCTTTTGAATGCAATCGCCGTTGGCACAAGATACCAATCACCGGCGGTCGCGGTGGATTGTGGAACGGCGGTGACGTTTGACGTCGTATCGGAGGAAGGAGCGTTTGAAGGGGGGGTCATCGCTCCGGGCATTTCCATCTCCGCTAAAGCACTGCACGATCACACGGCGAAATTGCCCGAAGTCTCCCCGGGTACAGTGACGGATGTATTTGGAAAAGACACGAAAACCGCAATCAAAACGGGGATCTATCATGGGTTTACCGGGATGGTCCGGCATATTCTGGATGAGCTTCAGGAGAAACTGCCGAACGAACGGCTGGTCATCGGACTCGGCGGGGATATCCATCTCTTTGATCGACCGGAAGACCTCTTCGACGTCATCGATTCGAACCTCACACTGAAAGGCCTTCTTGACGCGGGGAAACACTTCGAATCGGGTCGGAGAGCTGCTGATTAATTCTCCGGAGAATAAGAAGATCCTCCTCCGGAATCAGCAATGTTCCCACAACCCCCCCAAAAAACCCCTTCTGAAATATTCAAAACAATTCACGTGGAAGTACGCCGAATCCAATTCGTAAGCTCATATTTTTCCTCCTCCGGGATCCTTGCTTGGTCGATAAATTGTTTTTGTACCCTCCAGGGACCGTTCCGAGACTTCCAGCTCCTTGGATGGCCAGTTCATAAGTTTGTTCGGAAGTTTTACGAAGGTTTTTCGCTATCGGCTGTCGACTACCGCCTATCGACTGCTTTTAAGTAATATTCCCGTTTGATCCAGCTGATGCTGTCCGGGGTTCTCATCACCGCAGGTGGTGCCGGTGACCTCTTCGATCTCGTTGAAGTCAGGGCGTTGAACCGCTTAAGTGAATAATGTATATTAACACTGGACTTATTTAGAGTTTATACAAATCTCTTTCGATGAACGGGTCCCCATGAAAAAGTCACTGCTTGCAAGTGTGTTGCTCGTCCTTCCCTGTTTCCTGATCATGGGAACACAGGTACAGGCCTGTAATCACGACGACGAACTGAAGGAAAAAACGCGTCGGATTCAGGTCCGGAACGAACAGGCGGATCAGAACGTGCTGCCCCTTGCAGCAACCGTTCAGTTTCCGGACGTTGAACCCCGGCAGAAACATCCCGAACAGCAGACCCCGGATCTCACAAATGAACGTCGAAACGACGCCGGCCCCGAAACGAACCTCAATTTCTTGAGAGCGGGATGGGCCGGTGGCAGTGGGGTACTGATGTTGCTGTTCGGCGGGTTGCTCGTCTTCGTTCGGAACCTGACCGGAAAACGGGAATAGTCCTCCCGGTGTACCCGGTGTCCGATGCTTGAACGAGGTGTTTCGCCCACCATATCTACGTGTCTTCGTACGGTCGAAGCATGCGCCTTCTGAAAGATGTCGGCATCTGGCTCTGTTTTGTCTTTGTCGGACTGGTCGCTGGTGTTGCAAGTAGTGTGTTTCTATTTTTCCCCCCTCCCGACAACTCCGTAGAAACGGAGCAAACCCATGCCGCACGGAACGAATCCACAGCCCGTTCCGAAACCGAATCTCCCGGCTCCGGAGACGCACGAAAACTGATTCAGCAAAAGGCCCGTAACGAACAGAACGCACGGGAACCGGATCAGCCGGAGCCAGCAACCAATGAGTCCTCGGATGAATCTTCGTCGTTCGACCAGTACGTTCCGCTTCCCCATCTGGTCCCGCAGGACGGATACTACCGGGACGGATTGTCCCTGCGAATGTCTATGGTTCATGACGTGGTTCTGGAACGGTACCCACAGCATTCGAAGGAATGGTATCGGAAACGAAACCGGCGTTCTCGAAAACGGATCGAACGACTCAGGGAACAGGGAAGTCAGAGTGCACTGTTCGATGCCTACGACAACCTGGCTGTCGGCCTGGACCGTTTGAATCGATCGGTGGAGGCGGTCGAGATTCTGCGGGAGAAAAAACGCCTTCAGAAACAGAACGGCCTGTCGGGACAGGATCTGTACACAACGCATGCCAACCTGAGCACGCACCTGATCCACGCAAATTTCTCCAAAGCCATGAAGGGGGATACGGAAGCCAGACAAAAAGTGAAGGAAGCACTCGGGTACCTGAAGAAAGCAAGTCAACAAAAACTGGGCACGTATTTTGGTCGGGAAGTCTGGCAGGAGGTGGCGGTTCGATTTTTTCTCGCAG
>CAYXQY010000002.1:31136-66028 GCA_964466525.1 uncultured Planctomycetia bacterium | reverse complement strand
CAGTCGATGCCGTCAGTGCATCCGAGGGGATTACGTAGTAATTGTTCATTTTAAACAGAAACTAAATGTTGCTATTTGAATATTTTTGACTAAGGGAATCGGCGTAACTCATTTCATCTAAAGGAGATCGAATGCAATGGGAGTCTCTGGGCGATTACGTATTCTCGCCGATGCGCTTTCGGCTTCGCCTGCGAATCCGCGCACTACGGAGATCAAAATTGCATTCTACTGATGAAGCGGTGGGTTTTTCAGCAGCCTTCAAGGACGGTTGAAATTTCGGGCCACACAATTCGGAAAACACAAAGTGTTTTTCGGTTCATGATCGTACAGCCGGGCGACGGAACAAATCCTGCAACACCACATGTTTTTGATTGAACAGGGAAATTGAGATACCATGAATTCTTTGAAGCCTCCGTGCCGTTGTAAAAGAGGGAGGTCCGGAATGCTCGTCGTATTATCACTTTCTATTATCGGATGAGAGAATGGGATCGTTTGGACTTCTTGAAATGTGTCTTCTTCTACTGGCTGGAATTCTGATTTTCGGCGGTGATTTGCCGGAAGTTGGACGGAAAATCGGCCGTATGTGGGGAAAAGTTCGATATTATATCAACCAGTTTCAACAGGATATCCAGCAGGAAACGAACACGATACAGGATCAGATTGAAATAGAAGAGGCAGATGAGGATACGTTTTACGACCGTCAGGCGTCACCGGAGACCAAAACCCCGCAGGATTATAAAGACGCCGAATATAAACTCGAAACGGAGGATGAGGACGAGGAACAACGCACATTACAGGAAGAAATTGAAAAGCGAGAGAAGGACTCAAGCGAACAGAAGTCGAATCAGGAGAAGACGTCAACGGAGGATCAGTCCGGGGACTGATGAATGACTCCAAAGCTCGAACGAGGGAATTTTTCGCTCGCCCGGCCGATCGAGTGGCGATGGATCTGCTCGGTGACGTGCTTCTCTGTGAAACGGAAGGGGAAATAACCGGTGGCACGATCATGGAAACCGAAGCGTACGTCAGCGATAACGACGACGCAAACCACGCACTTCAATCCGGCAAAACGGAACGAAATCAGGCCATGTTTGGGCCCCCCGGAACCGTTTATGTTTATTTGATTTATGGCATGTATCACTGTCTGAACATTGTCTGTCAGAAAAAACAGGTTCCCGAGGCAGTATTGATTCGTGGTGTTCGTCCGGAAATAGGAACCGGGTGTATGATTGCACGCCGGGAGAAACAAAGGAAAAGTCAGGTACCACGAGATGAAATCGCTTCCGGGCCGGGCAACCTCTGCACGGCTCTTGCGATAGATCGGTCGGTGGATCAGACCAATGTACTGTCAGGCAGTCCAGTTACAGTTGAAAAAGGTCCTTCAGTTCCTGAGGATCGGATCGTGAAGGGCCCAAGGGTGGGCGTGGAGTACGCGGATATGGCCGGGGACTGGCCGTTGCGATTTCAGATGCGGGAAACGGGTGATAAATAAATTTTGGGAACGGGGCGGGATGGTGTCAAAGGTGAACACCCGGCCCAGAGTCCGGAAGAAAGGAAGATAGCAAAATGAAGGGGCCGTGTCCGTTCTTCTTGACGACCGGAAATTAGGTGATAAAATTATTTGTGGCAATCGGAATACGTGCTGATTTAGTTTCCGGGAGAAGATTAATGGGTAAATTTAACGAATGGGATGGAGAAGAACCATTTGGAGAAATGGCGATTCGACTGGGATTTTGCACGGCAAAAGACGTCAGGCAGGCACTAAACTACCAGCATGAACTCCAGGCGGAACAGGGGGAGGACCGGAAGATCGGTCTGATCATGATGGAGAAAGGAATTCTGACGTCCGAACAGGTAACCTCCATCCTTCATGTTCTTGAGGAACAGGACGAACAAGAAACCACGTGAAGACGGATAAGCGGTATATCAGAAGTGGCAGTGTGTAGGATGTAAGCTTATACGACCTTTCGAAGCTCCTGCTCATGGTCTTTCTCCCCCAGTTTCGTGGGATTCCCTATTAATTGGAAGATACCGGGGAAAAATTAGACGACAGGCGTGGGTTCCTGAATGGAAATGTGGGGTTGCTGCCTACTTGTTTCTCTTCCGATTAAAATTATGGAACCCCGGTTTTGTTAAACAGGTTCTGCCTGAGCGGATTTTGATTTGAACCGCTGTTCGAATACGTGGCGTTCCGGATTGAATCGGGGGACATTTAGATCTTCCGGGTCTCCTTTCTTCAACGCTTCTTCAGGAATCAAACCGACGAGTTCCGTGGGGCCCGGTTTGATGTCCCGTTTTTCAGCTTCCTTATGAATTTCCCGTACCAGTTGGTGAGGAGGGGTTTTCTCGTAATCGATAATGTTCGTGGAAACGGTGACTCGCCCTTGCTCTTCCAGTTCCATCCCCAATGCCTGAATGCCGGGCAGGCCCCCGGAGGATTCACGTATTTCCCGCGCAATATCACGGGCCTTTTCCACGTCACTGGTTAGAATATCAACGTTCATTGCGATGAGGAAATCACGGCTTCCAACTGCTATTGCCCCGGCGGTCGGATGACATTCATCCGGCCCGAAGTCCGGTTTCCAGTCGTCGGATTCCTGCATTTTCTTGTTAAGTTCGTCCGCGGTGTACCGGCGTAGATTCGCAAGCTTTCGTGTGTGATCTCGAGTGGCTGCATTGGCGTACAGGTACGCCGGCAGCTCGAATTCGTCGGACACCTTTTTGGCGAGTTGTTTTGCCTCTTCGGTGGCCTCTGCCATGGACGTGTTGTCCAGTGGGACAATCGGAATGACATCTGCGGCTCCCATGAACGGATGAGTTCCTTCATGTTCGTTCAGGTCAATCCGATCAACCGCCACCTGCACTGCTCGTGTCAGGGCGTCCCGGACGGAGGAAGAGGGCCCAGCCGCCGTAATGACGCTCCTGTTGTGATCCGGATCCAGGTGCAGATCCAGGTACGCGACGTCCGGGGTCGACTTAAACGCGTCGACCAGGTCTTCGATTACATCCCAGTCCTTTCCTTCACTGAAGTTGGGTACGGTTTCAACAAGTGGCTCTGTCATGGTAGGTGTGTATTACGAAGCTGATTTTTTCCTGCTGAGCGCATGATGGCCTATGTCTGCACGATACGTCATGCCCCGAAAATCAATTTTATCGAGTTCCTCGTAGGCACGGTCCTGTGCGTGTTGCAGGGAACTGCCCAGGGCGGATACGCCCAGTACCCGTCCTCCATCCGTGACCAGTTCACCGTCGCTCATCTCCGTGCCTGCATGGAAGACGAGGGCTTCCTTCTCCGGGCCTACGTTTCCCACCCCGGATATCCTGTACCCGGTGTCGTAATCCATTGGATATCCCTCGGAAGCGGCAATGACGCAGAGGGAATGCTCCGGTTTCCATTCAACAGGATCAACTTTCCCCAGGTTTCCCCGGCTTGCTTCGAGGAGATAAGGGAATAGATCCACGTCCATACGCTGGAGAATCGGCTGGGCTTCCGGATCCCCGAAGCGCACGTTGTACTCCAGGAGACGGGGGCCGTTCTGCGTCAGCATGAGGCCGGCGTATAGAACGCCACTGTACTGAATGTTTCGTTTCTGGAGCGCGTGTAGGGTCGGCAAAAACATGTTCTCGATCACCTGTTCCCGCACTTGCTCATCGACAAACGGCGTGGGACAGTAAGCCCCCATTCCTCCTGTGTTCGGTCCTTCGTCCCCCTCGTAAATTTGCTTGTGATCCTGGCTGGGGTCGAGGACCATCAGATCCGTTCCGCTGCAGATTGCAAGAAGTGAAGCTTCCTGTCCCTGCAGACACTCTTCCACCACAATTTGATCCCCCGCGTCGCCAAATTCCCGCTGTTCCATAATGCTTTTGACCGCCTCTTCCGCCTCTTCATACGTATTACAGACAAATGAGCCTTTGCCGGCGGCAAGTCCATCGGCCTTCACGACGGCAGGAAACGTAAGCGTGTCCAGATAGGATAGGGCACTCGAGGACTCCTCAAAGATGCGATAATCTGGAGAAGGGACTCCCTCCTGCTCCGTCAACCGGCGGGTGAAGACTTTGCTGGCTTCGATGCGAGCCGCTTCACGGTTCGGACCAAATACAGGAAGTCCCCGTTCCTGAAACCGGTCGACGATTCCCCTTGCCAGGGGAGCCTCCGGCCCGACCACCGTGAGCCCGATGTCGTTCGACTCAGCCGCATCCACAAGTTGTTCTATGTTGGACGAAGGAATCTCGAACCGCTCTGCAATCTGTCCGATGCCGGCGTTTCCCGGTGCACAGTAAAGGGTATCGACCTCCGGAGATTTGTTTAACTTCCACGCAATGGCATGTTCTCGTCCGCCCCCGCCAACGATAAGCACGTCCATCGAAGACCTCCTGAATTTATATATACAGGCCAATCAAAAAAAGGGGAAACGATGAACAATAATATGACAGATATCAAGCTGAATTTCCAGCCGTAGAGGGTCCGGAACAGGTAAATTAAGAACTCCGTAGAACCTCCTAAATCCGCTCCGGTTTAAGACGAACTATTTAAGTTTCCGGGGCAGGTTTGTATTGCAGTGGCGGGTACCCTATAATTTTCCATCTACTATAAACATGGAATTCATCAAGTTCAGGTTTCATTTGATGGAACTGTTTCAATGTCGAGTACAGTAGCAAAAGAACGAAAACAGGAAATCGTTGAAAAATTTGGAAGGCACGAGAGCGACACGGGATCACCAGGTGTTCAGATTGCACTTCTGACGGAGCGTATTGACGAACTTACGGAACACATGCAGGATCACCAGAAAGATTATTCCAGCCGACGAGGACTGTTGAAACTCGTGGCCAAGCGAAAAGATTTATTGAAATATCTGAAGGAAAAGGACCGGGAACGGTACCTTCATATCCTCAATGAATTAGAAATTCGAGGTGTATAAGGTTCAGGGTCACGTGTTCTCCTGCTCCTCATGACCTGTCGATGGGAGGAACGTAGGGCGGTTCCGTCGTAATGGCGGGGTTTTTTGTTCAGTTAGAAGTTATGAACGTTCTAATTGGACAAAAACTCTCGACATTCGACGAGAACCACGCCCCTCCTCCTTTTACATTTTCAGCAGCAGGATTCATCGTTTTACGCGATTACTTTCTATGTTTAACGAACACTCAGTACAACGAGAGATCAGTGGTCGAACGTTCGAAGTTCGGACGGGAAAAATGGCCAAACAGGCAAATGGTTCTGCCCTTGTACAATACGCGGACACGGCTGTGCTGACTGCAGCAACAAAAGGGAAAGAAAAGGATTTACCCTTTTTCCCGCTGACTGTTGAGTACCGGGAGAAAACGGCAGCCGCCGGTAAAATACCGGGGGGGTTTTTCAAACGAGAAGGAAAGCCCTCCACGAAGGAGACGATCACGGCACGGCTGACCGATCGTCCGATTCGTCCGCTGTTCCCGGACGGAATCCGGAACGAGATACAGGTTGTAACCAACGTTTATTCGGCCGACAAGGAAAATGATCCGGATGTGCTTTCCATTAATGGAGCGTCCACTGCGTTGATGTTATCGGACATACCGTGGGATGGTCCTATAGGTGCCACCCGAATTGGCGAACTCGACGGCAATTTTGTGGTGAATCCAACAAATTCCGAACTGGACGTTAGTGGCCTGGACGTGGTGGTCGTTTCCACCGAGAAAGGGGTCGTTATGGTCGAGGGTCACGGGGAGGAAGTCGAGGAACAAAAACTCCTCAATGCCATCGGACAGGCTCACCAGACCAACCTGGAGATCTGTGAACTACAGAAGGAACTTCTGCAAACCGCAGAGACGAAACCCGACCAGGAAATCAATATTCCTCAGCCGGATCCGGAGATTAAGGACAGGCTGAAAACCCTGCTTCAGGATGAACTCGAAGAAGCTCTTCGAATTTCAGACAAGCAGGAACGGAGCGATGCCCTTGATCAGCTGAAGGAACGAGCGGTTGAGGAGCTGTGTTCGGAGGAACTGCCGGAGGAACAGCAACATGATCCCGATGACGTCGAAAATATATTTGACGAAATCGAGAAAAAGACGATTCGTTCGATGATCAAGAATGGAGAGCGAATCGATGGGCGGGATCTTGATGAAGTCCGTTCGCTGTCCTGTGAGATCGGAATCATGCCCAGAACCCACGGTTCGTCTCTGTTTACACGCGGAGAAACGCAGGCCATGGCAACGGTCACGCTCGGTACGGGAATGGACGAACAAACCGTGGACGGACTGGAGGAAGAGTACTCCAAAAAATTCATGGTTCATTATAACTTCCCCCCGTTCTGTGTTGGGGAAGCGCGGCCTATGCGAGGACCCGGACGCCGGGAAATCGGACATGGCATGCTTGCTGAACGGGCCTTACGGCCGGTCGTTCCTGTTGAAGATTTCCCGTACACCATCCGCACGGACGTCGATATCCTGGAGTCCAACGGTTCTTCAAGCATGGCGACGGTGACCAGCGGATCCCTTGCCATGATGAAGGCCGGGGTGGAACTCGAACGTCACGTGACCGGTGTCGCGATCGGACTCGTGGAAGACGAGGAAACCGGCAATTTCCAGATTCTAACGGACATCCTTGGCGACGAGGATCACAGCGGTGACATGGATCTGAAGGTCGCCGGTACAAGACGGGGTATCACGGCTGTTCAGATGGATATCAAGACGGACAACGTGAACAAGAATATTGTGCGTGAGGCACTCCGGAAAGCGCGCAGTGCTCGAGAGCAGATCCTGGATGAAATGGAGGAGACCATCGGTGAACCCCGCGAGGATATTTCACCGCATGCTCCGCGGATCTATCACCTGCAGATTGACGAAGACAAGATTGGTCGGGTGATTGGACCCGGTGGGAAAACCATTCGTGAAATCGAAGACGAGACCGGCGCCGACGTGGAAATCGACGATGATGGTATCGTGACCATTTCCTCCGTGGATGAGGAATCAGCCGATGCCGCGCTTAACTGGGTGGAAGACCTTGTATACGAGCCCAGCGTCGGGGAAATTATCACGGGCCGTGTCACAGGGGTCAAAGATTTTGGGGCATTCGTTGAACTGTCACCGGGCGGTCTGGAGGGCCTCTGCCATGTCAGTGAACTGGCCGACGATTATGTCAGTTCCGTCGAGGACGTGGTCAGTGAAGGAGAGGAAATTACGGTGAAAATCCTTGAAATGGATGAAGACCGTATTTCCCTCAGCCGTCGGGCTGCGAAGGAAGAAGAGGGAGAAGAAAAACAGGCCTGAACCTCTTATCCATCCGTATAGAAACCGAGAAGACATTATACCGGAATGTACGGGGTTTCCCCTCGTGCATTTCGGTTTTTTTACATCCAACCGCACATGAGGAGAACGTCGTGGTGGACTATCAGGATTGTTGACCGGGGCTTATTGGAGAACCAAACAGATATTGTTCAGTGTACGGAGGTAGATAGGGAGGAGAAAACGACCATTGGTCGTTTGTGACACTGCAGGTTCAGCTGGAAGAAGCTGACAATGGCATACCGATAATTACCCCTTCAAAAACGACCTGCTGGTCAACCACGCCCTGGGTCTTATACTTCATGCGTCTGCTGCGAACTTCGATCGGATGAGCAAGCAGTAGGAGTTTGTCTCCCGGGGTAACCTGAGATCGAAATGTGACGTCATCCAGCCCACCGAACCCGATGAACCGGTCGTCGTCACGGTCGTTCCCATACCAGAATGAGCATAACTGTGCGGCGGCTTCGACAATCAGACAACCGGGCATGATGGGATGATCCGGAAGATGACCGTCGGTCCAGAACTCGTCACCTGTAACGGATTTGAAACCCACCATCACATTCTCGTCGTCAAACAGCGTAATCACCGCGTCCAGCTGTTCCATGTTATTTCGCTGCGGATTTACCTTCCGGATTTGGTGCTTCTCGTACAAACGATCCGAAGGGTCAATGCGGTCAAGATCAATGAGTGGGTTGGGCGGCATGGGAAAAATCGTCTCCTGATGGGTAAGTTAGATGAAAACGATTAAGACCAACCCCACGATCTCCTGACGAAAGACCGTTAAACCCGGAGGCTGAACGCAGTTGACAGAGCGGGTGTCTATAAACGTCCCTGTTCCTGAGGATTACAGTTCAGCAAGAAGGAGGGCTGGCGTTTCGAGAAATTCGATCAACCGGTTACAGAAACGCGCTCCGTCCGCTCCATCGACGACGCGATGATCGAAGGAGAGGCTCAGATACATCATGTCCCGTACTTCAACGTCACCGTTGACGGCGACGGGTCGTTCTTTGATCTCGTGTACGCCGAGTATACCGACCTCCGGATAATTAATCACAGGTGTTGCAAAAAGCCCCCCGATATTTCCGGCGCTGGTCACGGTAAACGTGGAGCCCTGAAGGTCTTCCGGTTTAATGGAGCCATCCCGTGCCGCCTCGGCTTTTTCCTGTATTTCCTGTGCGATGTGGAAGATGCTCTTTTTGTCCACGTGACGTATCACGGGCACTTTGAGGCCTTCTTTCGTGTCACAGGCAAATCCGATGTGATAATAGTTCTTGATGCGAATCTGACCTTCCTCCTCGTCGAGTGTGGAATTCATCTGAGGAAATTCCTTCAGAGCGGGGACAAGCGCCTTGATGATAAAGGGAAGGTAGTGAAGTTTGATGCTGCGTTCCTCCGCTTTTTTCTTCAAAACATTCCTTGCCTCGACGATCTCGGTCATGTCCACTTCGTCGACGTGCGTGAAGTGGGCGGCGTTGTTCTTGGAAGCCGACATGGCCTGTCCAATAGTTTTACGCACGCCGCTGTACGGGATGGTTTCCTCGTCTTCTTCCCCCGTAACTTCCTCCAGTGGGGACGTGGGCGTTTCCGGAGTAGCAGCGGTCTCGTCCTCGGCGAAGCGCAGGACGTCTTCTTTCAATATCCGGCCGGCCTTGCCGGTTCCCTCGACCTGCGTTATATCCACATCCTGTTCACGAGCCACACGCCGAGTGGCTGGTGTGGCGAGCACGCGACCCTCGGGGGCTTTCTTGAGCTCGGGCTCATTTGATGGGGCTGTGGTATCCGCTGCAGAGGTGATGGGTTCATCGGTAGACTCCCCTGTTTCCGCAGTTTCAAAATCCGTTTCCCTTTCAGCCTCTTCCGTTTTGGACACATCCGACGGTTCCGTGGGTTCTTCCCATTCTTCCCCTTCGTCACCGATGACCACAAGCGGGGTATGCGTATCAACCATATCCCCCTCTTCGTTGAAGCGCTTGAGTATGACTCCTGAACGGGGTGAGGGCACTTCAACCGTTGCCTTGTCCGTCATCACTTCGGCAATCGGTTCATCCTCCTGGATTGTATCCCCCTCTTCAACGAGCCAGGTGACGATTTCACCTTCCTGAATTCCTTCGCCGATGTCGGGTAAATCAAATACAGTAGCCATCTTCCTTCACGAAAACAGAAACGCTGTGCATGCGAATTATGCAATGACAATCGCTAGGAGGCTGCTGAAAAACCCCCGCTTCGTCAGTAAAATGCAATTCTGATCTCCGTGGTGCGCGAATTCGCAGGCGATGCCGAAAGAGCATCGGCGAGAATACGCAATCGCCCAGAGACTCCAATTGCATTCTATTTCCTTGAGACGAAACGAGTTACGCCGAATAGCTTTGTCAAATCCTCCACGTCGATGCACTGGCGGCATCGACTGCGGCGGACTCCACGCTCTTCGACACAACTCGTTTCGCAGACGTTGTGGGGGTTTTTCAGCAGTCTCTTAGTGAGGAACCGGGTCAGGGTCAAGGACTATATTCGGAGTAACGATCTGTTTACTCCTCAATTTCCTCAAGAAGCTGCTGCTGTTGTTCCTCGAGGTGCCACGGTTTTTCGTCGTATATCTGATCGAAGAAGAAAATTGGGTCCTTCTCCGGAATGTTTTCATAACGAAAAATCGCTTCGTCGACTTCTTCTTTGATCTGTTCTTCCAGGTCTTCCAACTCGTCGTCGTCGAGAATATCCTCACTCTTCATGTAGCTTTCAAATCGCTTTATCGGATCACGTTCCTTCCATTTCTCGACCTCCTCATCCGAACGGTATCGGTCCGGGTCGTCCGGGGTGGTGTGGGGGCCACGCCGGAACGTCACTGCCTCAATAAGCGTCGGCCCACCACCGTTTCGTGCTTTTTTCAGGGCTTTTTTCACTTCCTGATACACTGCGAGTGCGTCGTTTCCGTCGACCTGAACCCCTTCAAACCCGTAACTTATGGCTTTTTGCGCGATTGTTTCAGCCCCGGTCTGTTTCTTTTCACGTGGTACGGAGATGGCGTACTGATTGTTCTGACAGAGAAACAGCACCGGTGCATCCCAGGCGCCGGCGAAGTTCATGGCCTCCTGCGTATCCCCGGTGGAGGTCGCTCCGTCTCCGAAGAAAGTGACCGCCACACCGTTGTCGTCATCCATCTGATTGGCGTACGCGTGGCCCACAGCATGCAGAGGTTGTGAACCGACGGGGATGGCAATGGGAAACACGTTATGGGCGTACCCATAATCAATACCCCGCTCGTCTCCTCCCCAGTACAGTAGGGAATATTCAAGGTTCATGCCACGGACGATACCGGCCAGGTGATCCCTGTACGAGGGAAACATCCAGTCTTCCTCGTTCATCGCATAAGCCGTTCCCACCTGAGCGGCTTCCTGTCCTTTGGCGGGAGCAAAAATCCCCAGACGTCCGCCGTAGGATAGTTTCAGCGCCCGTTCGTCCAGAAGGCGCCCGCGCTTCATGTGATACAGAAGTTCGTACAGCTGTTCGTCGTCGAGTTCCGGATCCAGATCATCGTCAATATTTCCGTCCTTGTCGAGGATCTGGACGTTCTCTATTGAAAAGTCGTGAACAACATCTCTTGGCATCGTTGGTTCCTCCGTTAAAAGTTTAATACACGATCAGCTGCTTCAATAATTCGATCTGTTCCGGGCATGTAATAATCTTCGTATTCCCCGAGTGGTGGGGGGGTGTCGAACCCGGTCACACGTTCGACGGGAGCTTCCATGTACAGTAAGGCTTCTTCCTGAATCTTCGTGGTGAGTTCGGCCGCGGGACCGAAGCTACGGGGTGCTTCGTGAGCAATCACACAACGCCCGGTTTTCTTGAATGATTTGATGACCGCGTCCCGGTCATAGGGCATAACCGTTCGCAGATCGATGAGTTCGACGTTAATGCCGTCTTCGGATAACGATTCGGTTGCTTCCTTCGCGGCAACCGTCGTGGGGCCCCAGGTCAGTAAGGTCAGGTCGTTCCCTTCCTGTAAGACCTTCGCTTCACCAATGGGTACGTTATAGAGATCTTTTGGCACGAGTTCCTTTTTTCGCCGATAAATCCGCTTTGGTTCCAGGAAAAGCACCGGATCCGGGTCTTCAATTGCGGAGACTAACAATCCGCGTGTGTCAACTGCTGTCGAGGGCATGACCACTTTCAGACCCGGGGTATGAGCAATATATGCTTCCGTGCTTTCGGAATGGTGTTCCGGAGATCGTATACCGGCCCCCATGGGCATGCGCACGACGAGTGGGACGTGGAAGTTATTTGTTGTTCGCCACCGTAGTCGGGCGGCGTGCGAAACGATCTGATCAAATGCCGGGGCCATAAAACCCATAAACTGGAGTTCCGCGACCGGTTTTTTTCCGTTGGTGGCCATACCGATGGCGGTGCCAATGATTCCGGATTCGGCAAGGGGGGTGTCTATAACCCGCTCCCCGCCAAATTTCTCGTACAATCCTTCCGTTGCACGAAAAACACCGCCGTTCTTTCCGACATCCTCTCCCATGACCACCACGCTTTCATCTTCCTCCATCTTCTTGGCCAGGGTGGTGCTGACAGCTTCAACAATGTTTATTTTCTCGTATTTTTCTTCGTCGTATTCCTCCGGCACCTCGTCCAGTTCTTCAAGGGCCGCCCCCACAATACCTCGACTTTCCGTAGACGTATCAGACATAAATCCTCCTGGAAAAATTTATTTAACGCGATTTGTGAGACGGAAATAAACCATTCACTTGCAGCAGAAACCAGCCCGCAAGCTGCGATCAAAGAGGGTAAAGAAAATTGCCTGAACGACCGGTATTATTTATGCTCTGTCAGGCAAGTGAACTTCAGCTTCCAACCAACCCTCTCAGTTTCACGCTTCATAGGACATAATTACACAATTAGTTTTACATACCTTCCGAACAAAATAAACCCGCTTCTACGTTTTCTGTATCTGGAGTTCCTGCCAGGATATTTCAGAACCGCCGAAGATTTATCCGTCTGACAAGATTGGGACGTCAACTGGGTGTGATTTCGCTCGAAATGTCGTTGGAAAGTCGCTGTAGTCATCAGGTCGTTACAAAGCCCCCACTTTCCTTTCACACAATTCCTATCGCTGACGATTTTAGGATGTTTTAGCCGTCTATCAGGGTTGTGTTGAAGCCTCCCGCGGATCCAGAATGTCCCGCAGGTTGTCACCGAGCAGGTTCAGGCTCAGAAGGGTCCCGGCAAGAAAAAGGGAGGGAAATAGGATTAACCACCACCGACTCTGGATCGGATTCAGAGCGGAAGCACCCGCATCCATCATCGACCCCCAGGAAGGATACGGGGGCTGTATTCCGAGGCCGAGAAAACTCAGGAAGGCTTCCTGCAGAATGACCTGTGGAAGGGTTAGGGAGGCATAGACGAGAACCGGGGCGATAATGTTCGGCAAAAGGTATCGAAGGATGATTGTTAGATTCGTTGCACCGAGGGCACGTCCACCCTGGACGTACTCCTTTTCTTTCAGGGTTATGACTTCACCTCGAACGATACGGGACATGGTCAACCATTGGACAGCACCGAGTGCAACAAAGAGAAGAAGCATGATTTCATACGTGTCGAGGGTTTTTAAATTGACCAGAGACATCATCAAAATGACGAGAAACAGAAAAGGCAGGGCGTACAGGGCGTCAACGATTCGCATCATGATCGTATCCAGCACGCCCCCGACATATCCCGCAAGGGTTCCCCAGGTTACCCCGATCAGCATAGAAACAAGGGTTGCGACAAGACCGACGGACAACGAAATACGCCCACCGTACAGAATTCGGAGGAAGACATCCCGGCCATGTAAATCCGTGCCGAATATGTGAGGCCACCCGGGAGGTTGATACTGATTCGCCAGGCTCCCGCTGGCGTAATCGATTCCGAAGTAGGCAAAACATTCCGGGAGCAGGAGACACGTGAATGTAACCGTAAACAGGAAACAGATGCTGAACAGACCGGAGGACCGGTTGAGTAACTCCCTCACCACCTGCTGGAGTTGATGGTTATCTGTCACGGAATCAACTTCGGAGGCATCATTCGGCAGCGAACCTTCATCCGATGCCGCTGTAACGTGTTGATCGGAAGGCATAGATTTAACTGTTATTCAGTCGAACGCGAGGATCCACAAATGCGTATCCGATATCGGACAGGGCGTTAAAGGCGATAACAAAGAAACAGAACAGTATGGTGATTCCCTGAACCAGGTTGTAGTCCCGGTTAATCGCTGCATTGATAAACTGCTTCCCAACACCGGGAATACGAAAAATCTTTTCCACCACGACGGAACCGGTCAATATGTACGCAAACGCGGGGCCAAGGTAACTGATGATCGGAACAAGAGCATTCTGCAGTGCATGGTCAAACACGACCTGTCGTTCCTTTAACCCCTTCGACAGGGCGGTGCGAATATAATCCGCGTTCAACTCATCCAGCATACTTGTTCTCGTCAGGCGTGCGATGTATGCCATGTATGGGAGGGCGAGTGTCGTTGCCGGTAGGATTAATTTCGAGACGTCCCCGAGGTTTACCGGCCAGCCGGCGGGTGGCAGCCCGCCGATGTAGAATGAAAAGATCAGAACAAGAAGCGGACCGGTAACAAAAGTGGGTAAACAGATGCCCACCACGGAAATGGACATAACCAGATGGTCCTGAAAGGTATTCTGCCCCGCTGCGGCAAGGCTCCCAATCAGTATGCCGAAGAACAGGGCGATGCAGAGTGCCAGAAGCCCGAGTGTGGCCGAGACCGGAAAGGAAGCCTGAATAATTTCGTTGACCGTGAAAGTTTTTCGCTTCATGGACCGGCCGAAGTTCCCCGTTGCGACGTTGGCCAGGAAATTTCCGTACTGAACGACAAACGGTTCGTCCAACCCCCACCGTTCCGAACGAACTTCACGCACTTCTTTGGATAGCCCCTTCTGGGACGTGAAGGGATCACCGGGGGCAAGCCTCACAATCAGGAAGACGAGCGTGGAAACCGCCCATAGAACAAAAATGCACTGAACAATGCGTCGAAGTAGAAAATACGTCATCCCAGCGGGTTCAGCTTCAATCGATGAACGATACAGGTGATACCGGGAGAAATACAAATAGGTTCCGCATCATGATCCGGATCCGACTTTTACGGATTCTCGTGTTCGAGATACTACTCAAGTAACTCTTCGGGTTCCGGTAAATCGTCCAGTGAGGATAACCCAAATATTTCAAGAAACTGTTTGGTGGTTCCGTACAAAATGGGTCGGCCGGGCGTGTCTTTTCTACCTTTCATTTTGAGAAACCCCTGATCCATCAGGTTTCGTAACAACTGTCCGGATTGCACACCTCGTATGGACTCGAGTTCGGATCGAGTGATGGGTTGCTCATAGGCGACGATAGACAGCGTTTCCATGGCAGCCTGACTCAGGGAATGATCTTCCTCCCTGCCGTAGTAATCACGTAGAACATCATCGAATTCCGAACGGGTCAACAGCTGGTAGCCCCCGGCGATTTCCCGAATTTCAAAGGTACGATCCGCCTTCCTGTATTCTTCGTTGAGTTCCTTAATCAGGCTTTTAATCTTGTTTCCATGAAGGTCAACAGCCTGTTTGAAGTCGTTGAACTGCAGCGGCTCCGGGCTGGTAAATAGCAGGGCCTCAATCGCCTGTTTATGTTTTTTTCTATCTGGTTTATCGGACGGATCGTCGGTGGAGTTCATCATCTCAGGACTCCTGTTATAGGGATGTAAACGGGAACATATCCGTATAAGAAATAACCGCCTAACCTTCGTTCACGTTCATATTTCATCGATCCATGTGGCTGCCCGGGTGGCCCAGTACGTAAGTATTGCCTCAGCTCCCGCCCGGCGAATAGAGGTTAACATTTCAAGCGCTACCTGTTTTTCGCTCAGCCAATCATTGGCCGCCGCCGCCTGAATCATTGCGTACTCCCCGCTCACGCTGTAAGCAAAAACGGGCAGGTTCTCGCGTGACGTGGCCCGCTCGATAATATCCAGATAGGGCAGGGCGGGTTTGACCATCAGGATATCCGCCTCCTGTTCGACGTCAAGATCAATTTCCCGCAGGGCTTCATCACTGTTTGCCGGATCCATCTGATACCGGGATCGATTGCCAAACCGGGGTGGGGATTCCGCCGCATCTCGAAACGGACCATAAAAGGATGAATTGTATTTCGCAGCATACGAGAGAATAGGAACGCCTGGGAACCCATTGTCGTCCAGTTTTCTCCGAATGGCTTGTACCATGCCGTCCATCATGCCACTGGGCGCCACAACATCCGCGCCCGCTTCCACAACCGAACGTGCTGTTTTTGAAATTAATGGAAGCGTGCGGTCATTGTCCACCTGTTTCCTGCCGTTTCGTTCCGTGACGACACCGCAGTGTCCATGTTCCATGTACTCACAGAGACAGACGTCCGCAATCAACGTTAGTTCGTCCGTTTCCTGCCGAATGGCCCGGATTGCTTTCTGTATAATCCCATCCTCGGCATACGCACGCGATGCCCGGTCATCCTTCTTCTCAGGAATCCCGAATAGAATGACGGCCGGTACCCCGGAATCCTGAACTCGTAACACTTCCTCCACGAGGAGGTCCACGCTGTACTGATATTGTCCGGGCATGGAAGGAATTTCCTGTTTGACCTTCTTTCCCGGTCGAACAAATAGCGGTTGAATCAGGTTATGAACCGACATATTGGTTTCCTGCACCAGACGCCGCAGAGAGGCTTTCTTCCGGGTTCGACGGGTTCGACCGAAGTTACGTTCACTCATAGTTGGAAATGACAGCAGTGGAAAACGCAGAATAAAGAATCAATTGGACAACGGCAAAATGTAACTCAACAGATCCAACATTTTCAATTCAAAATACAGCAGGAGATCGCACGCCCTGATGCTATTTTGGCTCGTCTGGCAGAGATCTCGCTATGGCTTTGACCAGTCCGTCCAGCGTGTACTCATCCGCCACAACAGGTGTCTTAAAGCCCTTGTCCCGAGCCGTATCAGCCGTGATCGGGCCGATGCAGGCGGCCGGCAGGTTCTGAAGTTCATGGAGATCGTATTCCCGGATTAGCTCGTGGAAGTTTTCGACCGTCATGGAGCTGGTAAACGTAATCATGTGAACGATCTTCTCACGGAGCAGGTTGATGGTTTCCGACGAATGATCAACCGGCTTCGTGAGGTGATAGGGGTGAACTTCCGTCACGCGGAGGCCATTTTGTTCAAGCGTGTCGACGAGAACCGGGCGGGATATGTTCGATCGAGGTAAGAGAAGGTGAGCTCCCGTCCTTGCACACTGAACCAGTTCCTTGGCCAGACATTCCGAGCGAAATTCGTCAGGACAAACATCCACCGTCAACCCATACGCCTCCAGGCGATTTGCTGTGGATGGTCCGATGGCTGCCGTGTTTGCGGGGAAAGGGTCCGGAGGTTGAACATCGTGCGAAATGGCCCGCCGGACGAATTTCTCAACCCCATTCTGACTGGTAAACACGAGCCAATCATACCGGCTCAGTTCGGTGATTGATTCGTCAACGGGGCCCCAATCGTCCGGCTCGCTAATTTCAATCGTTGGGAACTCGATCGGAGCTGTTTTCAGCCCCCGGAGTTTCCGGGTCAGTTCCGTTGATTGATGCCGGGGACGTGTATTCACAATTTTGAACCTGTTTTGATCGGTCATGTTGGAGTGCCGGGAATTATGATCAATATGAATAAGTCATTATACGAAAGTGGGGCGTTCGGTGGAAGGAACTGTTCGATCGACCGGGACCTGCTGGACAGTCAAACATTCATCTGACGGGGACGCTAATGTGGGTTTATGGTCTTATCTTTCAGAAACATAAGTGCTCCGTAGCGGAAGGTAAAATAAGCCCCTATACCAACAACAATCGCGTCGGCGAGACGGAAAATGATATTAAATCCCATGCCGGAAGCTTGAGGAACGCCAAACATGTGATACAGGATAGCAACGCTGGCCACGTCAAAGATACCCAGCCCCCCGGGCGTAAACTGAAACATCTGTACAAGTTGCGTGAGCGTAAAAAACGCGGCGGCGTTGACGAGTGTCACGCCAAGCACGCTGGAAGAAAAAGGTGATTGATCGACCGGAACGAAATAAAAGTAAATCAGCGGACGGGCATATATTGTCATCATCGCTCCGGTGCTGTAGAGAAAAGACATGATGGTATCCGGCCAGGATTTTTGAAACGCTTCGTGTATGGTGGTTTCCATATCCCTGATTTTCGGCTTGATCCGAAGGAGAAAACGGGAGCATACGTAGCAACGAGCCAGCAGCCGGGTCAGTCCGGTCAGCGCATGTCGGCCGGCAAATACCATCAGAAGGAGCAAAATCGTTCCGGTTGCGGCGATAAGGTCAACCCACTTCATGAACCGAAAGGTCCAGGCGTAGCTTGCCGGGAGCTGGTTGATAAAGCGAGGCGTGGAAAGGAGTAGATACGATCCCATGAAAAAAAGCATCAGGAATGCAATGAGCTGCATAAATTTGCTCGTGATCATCGTCCCCATCACGCGTCGTGTCGAAAGATGTTCCGTCCGGGCAAGGAAATAAGCCGCAACCGGCTCCCCCCCAAGATACATGCTGGGCGTGATGTTATTACCCAGATATCCCATGGTCTGACAGATTCCCGTCCAGTAAAGCGGAGGCGTAAAACCAGCTCCCCGAAGAAGGGCCTGCCAGCCCAGGGTAAAAAACAGAAGTTGCAGCACCAGCAAGCCAAAAAAACTGATGAAACAGAGAAACCCCGCCTTTTGTAAGGCTTCGAGACATTTTCGGGGGCCGGAGATGTATACCATGGCCCCAAAGAGTGCAACTCCAAATAGCAAACCGAACGTGGTCAGAAGACGCCGTTTCACAACCGAGTGATAAAATTGGAAGAGACGAAAGCCCTGAACTTCAGCATGGAAGCATGAAACATTTACGGCATGGAACCGGGAAATTCAAATTTTATCTAACTTCAGTTTGGAAAGAATGTCAATGAGCATTTTTTCAGGCGCCGAAGCGTTGAAGAAGCCGGTCTATGCTTACGTGCTTTCACCGTCTAATTCGTCCGCGTCGAATCCGGGATACGGAATCCTGTTATCCTGACTTGATTTTTTGATGTGCGTACGACCTGTTGAGTTATATTTCAATTTAAGAAGGAAGGATCTGTATAATAGGGGGCCTCGCACATATGTTAAACGTCAATCTACGGAAGTAAATATGAGTGAAACTGCTGTAGCTGAGGCTCTCTCGGAGCTTGTCGACGTCGCGCAAACGCTGCTGGGTCCGGGAGGCTGTCCCTGGGATCGTTCCCGCGACCCGGAAGATGTAAAGTCTCAGCTTGTGGAGGAAACGTATGAAGTACGGGAGGCAATTAACCGTGACGAGGATGGGGCGATCGTGGAGGAACTTGGCGATCTTCTCTACCAGATCGTTTTTCTTACCGAGCTATACGGGGACGACCGAGAAATCAGTCTTGAGACGGTTATCAAAGAAATTACCGAAAAACTGGTTCGACGACACCCCCATGTCTTCGAAGACGAACAGGCCGGTACGTCCGAAGAGGGCGTGTCCTCCTGGGAAAAGGTAAAACGATCGGAGCGTCAGCAGAACACGTCCGAGGAAACCGTGGTCCTCTCTGGTGTGCCGGATGAACTTCCAGCGTTGCTTCGAGCATATCGTATCACCCAGAAAGCAGCCACGGCAGGATTTGACTGGAACCATACATCGTCGGCCGTCTCGAAAGTCAGGGAGGAGCTAAATGAACTCGAACAGGAGATCAAACGGGACAACAGCGACCGGTCGTTTGAGGAGCTTGGGGATCTATTGTTCGCCTGTGCGAACCTTGGCCGGAAGCTGGATCATGACCCCGAGGAAGCCCTTCAGCAGGGCAATGATCAATTCAAGGAACGATTTGAAGCCGTCGAGCGTAAAATTCGCAATCAGGGATGGGAAATGGAGGAAACAACTCGATCCGAACTCCTGGATTTATGGGAAGAGGCCCGCGTGGAACAAACTCAGGATGGATCTTGAGTTCGACTTGAACATTCACGCCAGAACCCGAACTCGTTCTTCCAGATCCTCCGGCAACTGTTTCTGTATCTCCTCGAAAACCTCCCGCCGCGTGTATCGAGCGCTGAAATGAACCAGTACAATGTAGTTGTTTTCGAGCTGATCTTTTCGATCCACGAGGTCCTGTATGTGCGTGTGTGACCTCCTGTGAGCGAGCTCACGATCCTCCTCCTTCAAAAACGTGGATTCGGTGATTAGCACCCGGCTCTGCCGAACGAAATCGTATTTATCCAGTATGTGCGGTCGCGTATCTCCGGTGTAGCTCACAAGGGGCAATTCAAGTGTGTAAAACAGATCCTCGCCCTGTTCTTTCAACCGCACGATCTCCTGGCCATCGAGGTCCAGGTACTCCTGTCGAAGTTTTTTTCGTTCTTCGATAATGGTGTACCCGAAGGAAGAAATCGAATGGTCCACCTTGAAGGGGCGCACCTTCAAATCCTTCCGGAAGTAGAATTCGTCTCCGTCCTTTACGCCCTCCAGCCTGTAATCCAGTCGGCGCTCCTCCAGATCCTCCCAGACGGAAATCAGTCGGTGGAACTCCGACGTGCAGTCATGTGGAACGAAGATACGGGGCGGTTCGATCTGCAAGAGGTTTCTCGTGGCAATATGCTTCGTAACTCCCAGGGCGTGGTCCTGATGAAAATGGGAGATCAGAACGTTGTCCGTGCCCGAAACCTTCCGGGGCCCTTTGCCAATATCAAAACAGACGTTAAGTTCCGGAATCTGAATCCACGTTTCGATGGTGGAAATGGAACGACCGTTAATTGTGTAGTCATCCAGTTCAATTTTTGCCATAGGGCCAAGCATTTTAGCAATAAAAATCCGGGGTTACCAACCCTGAATCTGACACGCTGCCAGGATAATTGTCATACTCCGTTTGAAAAAGATTTCGAGGTGCTTATAATAGTACACAGATTCGGTTGTTCTGCTATTGATGCTTCTCATCTGCTGGTTGCTATGCAAAAAGGCTTACATCCTGAACTGAAACAAACCGATGTATACTGTGGATGTGGAAACGAATTTACCATCTATTCCACAGAGGAACGGATGAAGGTTGAAATCTGTTCGGAATGTCATCCGTTCTATACAGGCCAGCAGAAATACGTCGACAGTGAAGGGCGTGTGGAGAAGTTCCAGGACAAGTATGATTGGTCCGAAGAGCGTGTCTCTGAACTTGTCGGAGACGAATCGTAAGTCGTTTACGCAACAAGTATATAGCCCCGCCTCCCAAAAAGGGCCCCGTGGTGCCCCACCTTAACGCACCACCGGGGCCCTTGCTTTATTTGTCATGACGTGCGCCCTTCCTGTATCGATCCTTCAGGTATTTGTTCCGTTTAACGCATCTGTTGAATGCAGGCGGTTTTTTCAATTCCGATGAAACCGGGTTTTTTGATGAATTAGGGTGGGGTATTTGCCCGATAAATTTCATCATGTTCAGGAAGTGTCTGCAGTTGCTCGCTATTCAGGAGCGTTCCGTTATATTGCGGAGACTGAAAAGGGCGCCCTGTTATAATCAGGAACGATGCGTGTCATCAAAGGCCTGACACCTCATCGGATCTGGGTATGTGTTGTTGGTCATTTGTTCGGCCGAACGCCATAACGACTTGACTATTGGGTCATGCGTAGAGCGGGTGCAGCAAGTTGAGGCCTCAGAAAACGCATTATTATGTTGAAGTACCGACCAGAACTCAAGAAACAGTTGTTCCTACCGCTTAAATGTAACATAATATATCTTATCGGACGTTTTGTGGTTTTCTCGGTGATTTGGTGTGCTGTGGTTGTGTGAGGGGTTTTTTGGGCTATAATAAACTTCGATGAAAGGGCGTTCTTTAACTGTGCAACAACGAGTAATGTTATGAGTTTTACGTCTGAGGCTTCGGACGTACTGTTTGTTTGCCAGGGAAATGCCTGCCGGAGTCCGATGGCTCACGGATTTGGCGAAGCAATGATCGGAGTAAATGGGGCCGTCCACAGCGCGGGCGTTCGCCCCATCGGAATAGATGACCGGGCAGTTGAGGTGATGGCGGAAGTAAATGTGGATATTCAAAACCTCCGTTCAACGCCAATTACGTCTATTCAGGATGCCCCGGATCTGGTCGTGTCGATGGATCCATCCGTGACCCGTAAATTACCCACTCGGTTTCAGTCAACCGGCGTGAAGACATGGTCAATTCAGGACCCGTATTTTGCCACCGGATCGCAACACGAACAGCTGGAGGTTTTCCGGCAGGTGCGGGATCGGATCAAAAACCGTGTAGATACACTGTTTCGACGTCTTCGATTGAATGCCCACAGTGCATAGCGGACAAAAATCAGCTGATTGCACGACTGAGTAAAATTTAGATGGGGGACGGGGGTGTAAAACGTGTGAAATGCTATTTGGGCGAAGGGGAGATGAATTGAAATCGGGCGCAATTAAAGAAATACTGATAAAACACCGATTACTTGTAGTTCAAAGCTCTTTACTTCTTGTCCACATTCTGGTGGGGGATACCCGATGGTTAAACAGGAAACGGAGGAGGAAGAAGTAACGACAGCCGATTTTCCGGAGAAGCTATCTCACAAGGAAAAATGGAAATCGTACCTCAACAATCCAAACGAACAGAACCGCAATGAACTTGTAAAAGCATACATTCATCTGGTGCACTTCTGTGCGGAACGGTTGAATAAGAGGTTGCCAAACAGTGTCAACACGGATGATTTAAAAAGTTCAGGAATTTTTGGACTCGTTGATGCGATCGAGAAGTACAATCCGGAAAAGGGTGTAAAATTTAAAACGTACAGCATGCTCCGGATCCGTGGATCAATCCTCGATTCGTTGCGTGATTCGGACTGGGTGCCCCGTCTGGTTCGAAAGAAAATGCATAAATACAGGGAAGCTGTTACGGAACTTGAAGTGGAACTGGGCCGGCGCCCCACGAACATCGAGATTGCCGACAAACTGGACAAGTCCCTTCAGGAAGTGGAAAAGCTTCAACGGGAAATATCAACGAGCGTAATGTTTTCCCTTACGCCAAACTGGAACGATGATTCCGACAAACTGGAAAACATCGATCGCCTGCAGCAGTCAAGGGAACCGGCTCCCGACCATGAGCTGCACAAGAAAAATTTGATTGATTATATTACGCAGGATCTGAACAAAAAGGAGCGGCTGGTTTTGCTTCTGTATTACGTGGAAGGGTTAACGATGAAAGAAATTGGAGAGACGCTTGATCTCTCGGAAAGTCGTATTTGCCAGATACACTCCGCCCTGATTACGGAGCTTGAGGACGAGCTTTCGGATCAGAAAGAAAAGCTCCTCGGAGAATATACACGCTGACCGCCCCACCGTTTCCCCACCGAATCTGAGTGGCAAAAATACCGTCTCCGTATCGTGAATATGATCTGGTTTGCTGGCGGCGTGAGTTTGATGTATTTGAATCATGAGGTCGACTCGGACGCAATTGTCAGTTTCTCTTCACAACGAGCTTTTGATTGCTTCTGTCAAAACTTGTGCTCGATCACATAGCTCGAATGGCACACGGCAAGTAACTTCAGCGTTCCCCTGTCCCTCCATGCATATCACTCTTCCATAAGTTCCATCCAGTCAAGAAATTTTCATGTCAAACAAATTACGCGACGAGAAAAGTCCGTATCTGCTTCAGCACGCGGATAATCCGGTTGATTGGTATCCGTGGTGTGACGAAGCATTTGAAAGGGCACAGACGGAGGACAAGCCCATCTTTCTATCCATCGGGTATTCCACCTGCCACTGGTGTCATGTGATGGCGCATGAATCGTTTGAAGATCCTGAGGTGGCGAAAAAAATGAACGAGGCGTTTGTCAATATCAAGGTGGATCGTGAAGAGCGTCCGGATATAGACGATATTTACATGACGGTCTGTCAGATGGCAACCGGTCGAGGCGGCTGGCCGCTTACCATCCTGATGACCCCGGATCAGAAACCGTTTTTTGCCGCGACGTATCTCCCCCGTGAGAGTCGTGGACAACAGGTCGGTATGCTGGATTTAATTCCACAGGTGCAGGAGTTGTGGGAAAACAATCGGGAGGAGGCCCTGGAATCTGCTGAACAGGTCATGAATTCGCTGGAGAAGAAAACCGGTGAGGCACCCGGGGATGAAATAACAGGAAAGACGCTTGATCGAACCGTGCGGCGTATGGAAAGTCAGTTCGATCAGAAGCACGGGGGTTTTGGCAGTGAACCGAAATTTCCAAGCCCGCATAATCTGCTGTTCTTGCTCCGGTACGCGCACCGGAGCGGGGAGGAACGTCCTCTTGATATGGTGAAGAAAACGTTAACGTCGATGCGTCAGGGGGGGATGTATGACCAGGTGGGATTTGGATTCCATCGCTATTCCACGGATCGTCAGTGGAAGCTTCCGCACTTCGAGAAAATGCTTTATGACCAGGCGCTTCTGTCCATGGCCTTCCTGGAAACGTTTCAGATCACGGGTGAAGTATTTTATCGTCGCACGACGGAGGAGATCTGTTCGTACGTTCTTCGGGACCTGCGTGCAGAGGAGGGGGGATTTTATTCCGCCGAGGACGCGGATTCGGAAGGAGGGGAGGGGGTTTTCTATCAATGGACGAACGAAGAGCTGGTTGAGGTCCTGGGGGAAGAGGACGCAGAACGAGCGAGACAGATTTTCAACGTTACCGAAGATGGTAATTTCCGGGAGGAAGCCTCCGGCAAAAAAACGGGTCGAAACGTGTTACATCCGGGCCGGGTCCCCGGGGAGATCGCCGACCAGCTCGGAATGTCCCGGAAGGCGTATCGGGACACGGTGGAGTCGATGCGGAAACGTCTGTTTGAAGCACGGGAAAACCGCCCTCGTCCCCACCTTGACGACAAAATACTGACCAGCTGGAACGGTCTGATGATATCAGCTCTCGCGAAAGCGGGAGGAGTTTTGGATAAACGTGAATACCTCGATGCGGCGCGCTCGGCCGCCTCGTTTATACATGATCAACTTCGAGACGACCGGGGTCGTTTAATTCATCGTTTCCGGGAGGGGGAAGCGGCCGTGAACGGCCTTGCGGACGATTACGCGTTCTATGTTCGTGGATTGGTTGATCTCTACCAATCTACTCATGACCCGTGCTACCTTGAAGAAGCACTCGACGTGAACAGGTTGTTTCTGGATCATTTCTGGGATGAAAACACAGGGGGCTTCTACTTCACCCCGGATGACGCCAAAGACCTTCTTACACGAAGGAAAACGGTTCAGGACGGTGCTAAACCGTCCGCCAATTCAGTGGCTTATATGAACCTGATTGATCTCGCCCGGCTGACCGGTGACCCGGACCTCGAGGAGCATGGAGTGAATCTGGAGAGAGCGTTTTCGGAATCCGTTCAACATCAGCCTTTTTCCCACACGATGTTTCTGTGCGGGGTGATCAACCGTATTGGACCCGGTCACGAAATCGTTGTGGTCGGGCGGGAAGAACATCCCGACACGGACCGGTTTCTGAAACGGTTTCGGGAGATGTACCTTCCAAACAGTGTGTTACTTTATCGCCCCATTTCAGGATCACGAGAAAAAACGGAGGCCATTACTGATCTCGCCCCCTTCACCGGGTATCAGGAGGACATAGATGGGGATCCGGCAATTTATGTCTGCAGGGAGCAAGCCTGTGAACAACCGACCACCGACCTGGAAAAGGCAATATCAAAGGTGACTGAGAGGCGTGGATCGAAAGGCTGAAGACCTGGAGATTGCTGAAAAATCCTCGCAACGTCAGAGGAACAGGGATTGTGGAGGAGCACGGAGTTCACCGCAGCCGATGCCGAAAAATCATCGGCGAGGATGAATTGATTTCGCTATTGTGTACCACTTGTCTCTTCCGAACGAGAGACGTTACAACCGTGCCGTCAGCACGTCCTGATTTTCCCGGTAGTGCACTGACGAGGGATTGCCTTCGAAATCACGCCGCAATGCCGCAGAGATTGTGAATATACTGAAGATGAGCGTTTTTTCACAGCTTCTCGGGGGAGAAGAATGGACCCGAAGGGGCTCGAACCCTCGACCTCCAGGGTGCGATCCTGGCGCTCTCCCGGCTGAGCTACGGGCCCAACGAGTTATTAATTTACATCAAATCGGATCGAAGTAAAAGGGGGTGGAAAAAACGAAACGTTCTGATTCATTGGATTTCAATCAGTCGTCTGCTACTATTAATTCTTGTGTGAATAACCGTATCAAGCAAGTGATGCTTTCATTTCCCTGTGATTTCATTACATCCTGAATCTACAATCCGGTTTCCGACCCGTCTTATCCTGATTTTTTCAGTCGGATACCTCCTGTTCTCCGTTTTCATAACAAGAAGTATCGGACAGAATTCACAGGTCCATATCCAGGTCGAAGATCAGGATGCGGTAAATCTTCTTCGTCAGGCGGAGCGACGGAAGGAAAAAGGGTTTATGTCACGAACGGCCGAAATCTACCTGAATCTGATCAAGAGACACTCGGGAGCCGTGCTACAACAGGAGCGGCTTCGGTTCGTCGGTGTAACCCGTATGGTCCGAAGGCGCATTTCGGAGTTATCGTCCGAAGAAATGGATGTGTTACGTCGTGTCTTTCAGAAGGATGCCAGGTCCAGATACAAACACCCGAAACAGGTCTCTGACCGGAAGCGGTTGCGGGAAATTGCCCGAATTTACTTTCCCGTGGAGTACGGTCGGGTGGCCGCTTTAAAGCTCGCGCGACTGTCCTTCAAGAAAGCAGCGTTTAAAACGGCTATACACTGGTGGAGTCGGTTGCTGTCCTATCAACCGGATAATATCGATCATGACCGATTAAGACGGCGGATGCGCTTTACCCTGAAAAAAATTCCGGATCAAACGGAATTTGCGGACCTGCGTGCAGACCTCGGTCGAGCCGAACAGCGAAGAACAGTCGGGAAGAAAGCACGGGGACGCAAAAAAGGGAGTTCACTACCGGCTGATGGAGCTCCGGACTGGCGACGTCCGGGAGGGAACAACAAAGGCACCGGACGGGTACACTCCCTGCTGGACACCTCTTTGTTTTCAACAGGGAAATCAGATGGAATTGGGGAGTTGATCAAGTTGTGGAGCAGCTCACCGCGTTCTTTAATTTCGGGAGGTCAATCCGGTGAGGAGCGAGACAAAGGAACGGCGCGAAGCGAACCGTTTCTGAAGCAGGGTTCTGTCGATTCGACAAAAGCAGGGGCGTATTCCCCGATTCAACCCATCCTGTATCAGGGAATGGTGTTCGTCAACGATTCCTCGCACCTTCTAGCATATGGTTTGGCCGATTCATTGACGAAGGCCCTGCACGGTCGTCGTCGCACGCTTCGGTGGTCCTATCCGGAGATGCAAACGGATATTGATCAGGAGGCACTGGACACGTTTCACGAGCGCGGATCAGGAGTTCATTCTCTGGCTGCTCACAGGGGGGCGGTTTACGCGCACATGCGGAATAAATTACACAAAGTCAATGCAATAAACGGACAACCCCTGTTCGTGTCAGATCCCCCCGTTATCGATGGAGAACGTTTGTTTTTCAACGGGACCCCGTTAATCACGGAACACGGCGTGTTCGTCCCGCTGGTTCGACGGATTGCCGGGAATCGGGTGGAACTTTTTGTTGCCAGTTATACACACAGGAAAGGAAAACTGGATTGGGTTCGATTTTTGGGGGTTATTGCAACAAATGAAAACCCCTTCGATCAATCGAGTTCGAACCGGGACCACAGCCGTAAATTTGCTCACCTCCTGTCCGTGGGAAACGACCTTCTGTTTGCTTCGAACATGGGACTTGTATCGTCCCTGGATGCAGTCGCCGGCGAGATGAACTGGGTCTATAACTATTCCGGGATGAAGGAATCGAATGATTTGTCGACACCATCCTGGCAGCCGTCTCAAACCTCGGCCAGAGGGACGAAACCACCCCGGATTCTTAATAATCACGTCTACGTTCTTCCCTGGGATTCGCCCTATTTTCTGGGGTTTGACGTCGATACAGGGGAGCGCGAGTTTTCTCACCCACTTCCAAACGTGATTCGATTCGTGGACACCGGCAATTTTGAAATGTTTAACGGTCGAAGAGCAGCCGTATTTGTTCGGGAAAACGAACAGGAGGTGAAGCTAAAACTTCTTACGTTATCGAATGAAAACACAGAACAAAAACTCGTGGATCTGTTTCTAACTCACAACCCGTCTGTATCGCCCGGACACAAACGACTGATTCTTGCCGATCGAAAGAAGCTAAATGTTCTACGCAGAACGAACATGTACTTGAAGTACAGTGGGGGCTGGCCGGAGGATCTCGAGCGTCGGTTGTTCAGTATGATTGCGGCCGGACCCCGTATTATCCTTGCCGGGCCCGGCGGAGTTACGGTATTCACAACCCCGGAAGCGATCCTTCGTGACGTGTCCGAAAAGGTGATGAAAGGAATTCGTTTCATGAATGCCCCGTTGTTCAGTCTTTGATTTTGATGAGTACATCAGAGAAGAAGGGTAAGGTGATAAGGTAAGCACGTTATTTTTATCCGATCCTCAAGGCGACCAGGATCTCGCTTCAATCCTCAATTTTTTATCCATTCCCTGTTATCAAACGTTCTTGGATCCATGCTATATCATACAAATTATCAGACGCCAGAACCGGTCAGTCGGGAGGAAATGCAGGAGATTGACCGCCGTGCCATCGAAGATCTCGAAATTCCGGCCCTGCTGTTGATGGAGAATGCCGGCCACGCCGTTGCTGAAGCGGGGCTGGAGCTTTTACAATCCAGAAGCCTCGAGCGAGTGTGTGTGGTTGCCGGAAAAGGGAACAATGGCGGGGATGGGCTCGTCGCAGCACGACACCTGCAGAACCTGAACTGCATTGAGGATGTGACTGTGTTTTACACGGGTTCCGTTGAAAACGGAAAATCAGAAGGTGAGGCCGGAAAAAACCTGCAGCTCCTGGAGCACTACGACGTACCCTTGCACGAGGTCGATCCCGGTCAACCGGAGAACTGGTTGCCGGATTCGGAGGCTTCGGTCGTGTTGATTGACGCCCTGTTCGGTACCGGCTTATCGTCGGAGGTGCGATCGCCCTACGACGAGCTGATACGGTCGATGAATGATTTGTTATACCCCATTCTATCGGTGGATGTGCCGTCCGGACTGGATTCGGACACGGGAAAACCCCTCGGGGAGGCCGTGGAGGCGTATCTCACCGTAACGCTTGGAGCTCCGAAACAAGGGCTTGTCCGGGATGAAGCAATCGAGTATGTTGGTACACTTCAGATTGTCGATATTCAGATCCCTCGAAAACTTCTAACGTGAGGTGATCATCATGAATGATCTCCAGCATCTTTCAGCTGCCGTTACCGGTGGCTCACGCGGCATCGGATTCGCAATTGCTGAACAACTTTCACAGAATGGAGTGGACGTTTCGATCTGCTCTCGTTCGAAGACGGATTTAAAAGAGGCAGCCGCAAAACTGCGAAAAAACGCGTCTGGAACGGTTCACTACGTTGAAGCCGACGTATCCGATCGTGAGGATTGCCATCGATTTGTCCAGGAGACGACCGAGAGCTTCGGCCAGCTGGATATCCTCGTGAATAACGCCGGAATCGGTACGTTCGCGTCCGTTCGGGAAATGGACCCGCAGGAATGGAAGCAAACGCTGGAAGTGAACCTTACCGGATCGTTTCACATGACACAGGAAGCCCTGCCGGAACTCGAAAAATCGGATCGAACCGGTTTCGTATTTTTTCTTTCGTCGCTTGCCGGAAAAAATACGTTTGAATCTGCTTCCGCTTACTGTGCGTCAAAATTTGGTTTGAACGCCCTGGCGGAGTGTCTGATGCTTGAGGAACGGCAAAACGGGATTAAAGTACATTCCATCGCTCCGGGCTCAGTGCATACGGACTTCGACGACGAGGAGAAATCGGACTGGGCCCTTCACCCTGAAGACATCGGTAAAACGGTTGTCGACCTCCTCCGCGGACGGCAGAACGCACATACCAGCTACGTTGAAATGCGTCCGTTCCAGCCGCCCGAGTAATTCTGAATGAATTCGCCACACGGGTAGCCGATCCGAAATGGGAATGGAATTACCTCGCTACGCGGGGGACTCCTCCCCGGATTCCCGATCATCAACCAGGTAGCGTCGATTGTCCCGGCGATACGTGATACCGATATCATCCATGTGTTCCAGAAGAGGAATCGTGTACTTTCGAGAGGTGTCGAGTGCATCTCGAACCTCCCCGGTTTCCACGGAGCCCTCCTGTTTGATCCGGGTCCGTACCAGTTCGATCGCCTCCTCGATCGCGGAGTCATGGAAAAACACACCCTCCTCAGGTTCAATTACAACCTTTTCCTGTTTGAGGCGTTTCATGAGCTGCTGGAATTCCCGGTTGGAAAGGTCCTGAGGTACCGCCCGGCGAAGCTCTGAAAGAGACGGGGTACTGAAGGGATCCTCCGTTAACGCTTCCTCAATTCGCTCCTTTGCTTCTGTAAGTTTGTTCGATAGTGCCAGACTGTGGTTGGAAAGACGTACGTGTTCCTTCTCGAAGGTGATCGATTCCTCTTTTTCCAGAGATGAAAGAACAACGTCCAAAACCTGTGGCTGCAATTCCGTCCGATTCTGGAGATCGTGCTTGGGCAGACCGATCAGCACCGGGTTCCGTGCGTGAAATGTATCCAGGGCCTCCTGTATGCGTTTCCGAGCTATACGAAATCCTTTTTCAGACAGGAATTGCCCCTCTGAAACCTGTAACCATCCCAGTGAATCCAGGTTGGAGTCCACCCATTTCTTCACGTCTTCCGGTTGTACGTGACAGGCTTTTGCGATGTTCTCGTAACCGAACGGATGCACGCCGTAATCTTCCGCCTGCCATCGAGCATGTTCCCTCCAGTGGCCGGTGACTTCGGACAATGATTTCAGCTTTGAAAGGTGTTCGTCGTCCGACCGGGTTTTTCGTTGACTGTGCAGTGCGAGAATTCGCCCACCCCCCAGTGTAATCATAGGAGACTGTTTTCGTAACACGAACGGATCTCCGGGGACAGCCGCAACCGGTCTGTCGAGTTCGAGCTGTACGAACGTCGTTTCTCCGCTGGAGATGGCCGGACCTTCAAGCGGAATGATTCGCCCGATACATTCATCCGCCCCCACGTGCAGCCGGATGGGGTCCCAGTGTTCGATTTCGTCGTCCCTGGAAGAAACAAAGTGGAACTTAGCGTCGACCACCGTCCCCGGCTCGACAAAACCCGGAGTGCAGACAAGGTCCCCACGCTCTACCTCCTCGTGATCGATCTCCGCAAGGTTCAAAGCGGTTCGATGCCCGGAACAACCACGATCAATGTCTCGATGATGTGCCTGAATTCCCCGAACACGCCCCGAAGTACCATTCGGAAGCACCTCCAGTACGTCGTCACGCTCCACGGAACCCGATACCGGCACCCCGGTTACAACCGTCCCAAGCCCTTTGATGGTAAATGAACGCTGTACGGGCATTCGAAATATTCCGTTCGGTGAACGTTCCGGGGTCTCGTTCACGAACGATTCGAACCGTTTGATGAATTGATCAAATCCCTGCCCCGTTCTGGACGAGACTCGTGAGACGGGAACCTCCTCCAGAAATGTGTTTTCGAGCAGATCCCGCATCTCATCTTCGACAACCTCGACCAGAATCTCCTCAACAAGGTCGATCTTGGTGATGACGGGAATACCGCGCTGTATATCGAGGAGTTCCATGATCTGTAGATGCTCCCGGGTCTGGGGCATCACGCCATCGTCCGCGGCGACAACAAGGATGACAAAGTCCATGGCCGTAGCGCCGGCGACCATGTTTCGAATGAATCGTTCATGACCGGGTACGTCGATAATCCCCACTTCCGTACCGTCCGGCATGACGTATTCTGCAAAGCCGAGGTCAATGGTCAGGTCACGCTCCTGCTCCTCCGGAAGTCGATCCGGATTCGCATCGGTGATTTGTTCAATGAGTGCCGTTTTCCCGTGGTCAATATGCCCGGCGGTTCCCACCACGAAGGATCGGATATTCTTGGCCATGGGATATCATATGGATCCGGCAATAAGGTGAAGCTTCAAGATCCAGGACAAAATCCAGAGGACAAAAACAACATAGAGGTGACGTAACCTGACGTATTTCGCCAGCCAGGTCAGGACGGAGACGCTTCCGAAACAAAGATTAATCACTGCTTCGAGCCCTCCCAGAACCACAAGCAGGTAAAACACGACGCCGAACAGATTTGCACGAAGGGCTTTTACGGGCTCTCCGTCGGACATATAGGCAAAGGAGGTGGTTGTTCCACAACCGGGACCCGGTACACCGGTCATCTGTTTGAACGAACATTCCGGAAGCCCGAGCTGTGTATGGGTTCCATACCCTTTTTCTTCAGGTGTGAGCCACACGGATACGCCGAGGAGCAAAGAGGAAAACAGAAGACCGATTACGTAATACCGTTTTTGATAGGGAGACGTTTTCGAATCGCTCGGCTGGAGGTCGGGACTACTTCGGGTCATCGTCAGAATGTCGCGATGAAATAAGACATTACGATCCACCGAACGCAGTTACGTATCAACTACATATCTACATTACTTGTTCATAACGATCTCGTCAAGAAAAGACCGCCGGAAACTATACCTCACTCCATCCGGGATCCCGTTCTCAACGTCCAATTTTCTGATGTTGAACAGACGTTCTGGAGATTTGATGTCAGAGAAAGCGGTTATGCAGGGGAATCATAACCATAGAAATCCGACAACCAGCCGTTTTCCGGGAAAACGGTCCTCATCGTTTCCGGAGCAGTCGTTATATTCATAGAAAACCACGAAAAGCAATCCGCTCCGGAAAAATCCCCCCCGGATGGTTCACTGGGTGCAAATCTTTGTTCGGTTTGGGGATCGAAAGGGGCGGAAATAACGTGTGGTTTAAATTATATATATTTATCGTATATAATTCGATTTTATCGAAAATGGAAAAATTGAATGTTCAATCGGCGGCCCTCGTGAGTGATCAACTACTCGAGACGCGAACTTACTCCATTGAACTTATCGAGCTCCATGGCTAATTTGCGCGAAAAATTCGGCAACCGGCTCAGGACCCTTCGGCAGGAAAAGGGAGTGACCCAGAAGACCCTGGCGAAGAAAGCGGAGATTGACCAGACATACCCGTCAAAAATCGAACATGGATTGCGGGCGGCCTCCCTGGATACGATCGAGCGACTCGCGGAGGTCCTGAACGTTGAACCGAAAGAACTGTTTGAGTTTGACGATCAATAAGACGTTCCACGAGAACGGGGACGTCCGGAGATCTAACCCTGGAGAGACAAATTATTGCCCTCCCGATCCTTGCTGGTTTCTTCGGATACCGACCCGGGATAACCCCCCGGTAAACATCATACTGCGGATCCCCGAGGCCCCTCATTTTTGGTCCTATTACTCATCGTCATACCGGGAGGTGATGATGTTATCTATGAGCCGGGCCTTCCCGAATTGTGCCGCCACCGCGATAAGCACGTCCCCGCGGACCTCTTTCATCTCCTGTAGGGTCTCCGGCTGTAATACCTTCAGGTATTCGATGTCCGCACTGCTGTTTTCCTCAATGTGTTCTCGCATGATATCACACAATTCGTCGGTATCCCGGATCTTGTCTTTGATGGCCTCCCGCCCTTTCTGAAGGGCCTCGTAAAGGCAAGGGGCTTCCTCACGCTGTTTCGGTGAGAGATATTTGTTTCGTGACGAAACGGCGAGTCCGTCTTCCTCCCGCACCGTATCGAGGAGTTCCAGGTCAATGCCGAACGATAGATCCTCCGTCATTCGTTTCACAATGAGATACTGCTGATAATCTTTCTGGCCATAATACGCTCGATGCGGTGTGGTTGCGTTGTATAACTTACAGACCACCGTCATCACACCCCGGAAATGCTCCGGACGACTTTCCCCGCATAGCTTCTCCGGGAGGTCTTCCTGTTCGATATACGTGGCAAATCCTTTTGAGTAGAACTCGGATACTTCCGGATTGAAAACCGCAGCAACCCCGGCGGATTCACAGAGGTCCATGTCATCGTCAAACTGACGGGGATAGTCGTCGAAATCCTCGTTCGGGGAAAACTGAAGAGGGTTGATGAAAATGCTGACGATGGTTTGGTCGTCCTGGTCGAGGGATTCACGAATTAAACGCATATGTCCCTCGTGCAGGGCCCCCATCGTCGGGACAAGTCCAACCTCATCCCCTTCACATCGATGTTTCTCCGACCATTCTCGCATATTTTCCGTCGTCTTAATCAGTTCCGTCATTAGATTTCAGAGCAAATTGATTCAATTTGAAAGCGAAGAAAACAGTTCTTTCATGGATTTATTCAGCACCGGATGGTTGAACCCCGGTTCAATCTCGACCATGGGCCCAAGGACGAATTCGCGCTGATGGGCCTTCGGATGAGGTACGTCCAGTTCTGAAGTTTCCAAGATCTCCTGACCATAAAATAGAATATCGAGGTCAATTGTCCGAGGTTGATTCGTCCCTTTTTGAGTGCGCCCGAGATCCTGTTCGATACGCTGTAATTCGTTGAGGAGAACGAACGGGTCAAGTGAGGTACAACACTTGATCACTCCGTTCAAAAAGGGGGCGTTCAGATGTTCGCCGACCGGTTCGGTCTCAATGAACGAAGACTGTTTTTCAATCTGGATGTTCGCATGTTGGCCAATGGACGTGATTGCCTGTTCGAGATATCCTCTCCGATCTCCGATATTACTTCCCAGACCAATAAAAACAACCTCTCTGGAATTCATCGACCTCCGGGATCAGGCTGAAATACCTGCTTGCGAACACGGAAAGCAACCACTCGACATAATAATCTCAGTCCGAATAATATGAATGTGAAATTATACAAAAATTAACAGTCATGTCAAGTTAAAAGCCATTAATATAAAATATCTGTGTAAAGTTTTCATTAATAGCATATCTTCTGATGCAGAAACATTTGTTGCTTCGTTTTTCGGCCAATCACCCGTTCCGATGCCGTTTTTTTAATTCCTCTTCGACGTCGGCAAGCGTTACATCCTGCTCGGCCATTGAGGTAAGCAGAAAATACATCAGATCCGCAGCTTCCCAGCGGACGTCCCCGGGAGAACTCGCCTCCGCCAGCTCCCGGGCTTCCTCAACCAGTTTGCTTTGCAGGAGCTCCGGGTTTTCAAACAGCTTTTTCGTGTACGAGCCGTCCGGGGCATTCCGTTGTCGCGACTGGATAATCCGTTCAAGTTCCTGCAGATGCCAGTCCTCGCCCCAGCAGCTCCAGGAGTCGGTGTGACAGAACCCCGGTTCCTTCTGACGAACCCGGAACCGAAGGGCGTCGCGGTCGCAGTCCGTGTCAATACCCATCAGCTGCTGGGTGGCCCCGGAGGTCTCCCCTTTGATCCACAGACCCCGGGATCGGGAATGATATACGCCCCGTTGCCGGTCCACCGCCTCTCGAATTGTACGATCGGCATCGTGGCCTTTGGATCGATCGGTCGGCGGTTCAGTGAACTCCTCGGCGGGACCGGCGACGACCTCGTCGCGTACGATCCCCACGTCGATGCTGGC
>CAYXQY010000002.1:0-31126 GCA_964466525.1 uncultured Planctomycetia bacterium | reverse complement strand
GGTTTCATTGCTGACCACCGTCGGCCAGAGCCCGTCCTTTCGATCCGACGACAGGGGAGCCGTGATGGCATCCCCAAGGTGTATTTTGTCCGTATAAAGAGCCATGCCCACCTGGGCATCCGCTCCTTTCCGATCGATGGTTGCAATTTCATCCGTCGTTGAAATGCCTCCGGCAACGGTCACGTCCGCCGGACCGGCAACCTGTACAAGTTCCTCCACCCGATCCATGGCGGTGCCCTCGAGATGCCCCTCGTGCTCCACAAACGTAATCAGGAATCCGCCTACGTACTTCTTAAGGCGTTTCATCCGGTCAAGAATGGTTTCCCCGGTTTTTTCCGTCCAGCCCTTTACAACCACTTCTCCGTGTTCGGCGTCAAGGGCCGCTATGACTCGTTCGGAGGGAAGTTGTTCGAGAATTTCAGGTCGTGCGGCGGTTCCGAGTATGACCTGTTTCGCCCCGGCGTCCAGCCACTCTTCCGCCGCTTCCACGGAGCGAATACCCCCTCCCACACGGCAGGGGGCTTTCTTCACGAGGCGCTTGATGACCTCCGTGTTTTCTCCTTCACCAAGTGCCGCGTCAAGATCGATGACCGCTACATCCCCCGCAATGCGGTATTTTTCAAGGATCGGTTCAGGGTCCCCCGCTCGGAGAGCAACCTCTTTGCCCTCCACCATCTGTACCGCCTCACCGTCTTTTATATCTACGCTGGGAATAATCATTGGTTCTTGATGTAAATGAAAAAAACAATTTTGTAGCTTACGTCGATACGGGTCGAACCTGAATTCCACGCTTCCGAAGCTCTTCCTTCACGTCCCGCACCGTGTAATCCCCGAAATGAAAAATGGAGGCCGCGAGCACGGCATCCGCACCGCTGTGAAGTGCTTCGACCAGGTGTTCCGGACGATCCGCACCGCCGGAAGCAATTAACGGAACCGATACAGCATCAGAAACGGAACGCAGCAGTTCAAGGTCATACCCCTCCCGTGTTCCATCCCGATCCCAGCTGGTGAGCAATATTTCTCCGGCCCCCCTTTCGGCGGCCGCACGCGCCCATGAAACGGCATCAAGACCGGGACGTTCCGTACCGGAACGGATCACCACCTCCCACCCTTCACCGTAGGTTGAAGCGGCGTCAATAGCGGTTACCGTACACTGACGCCCGAACTGTTCGGCCATCCGGGTGAGGATCTCCGGGGATTTGACGGCAGCGGTATTGATAGCCACTTTATCAGCACCGGCCTCAAGAAGTTCTCGTGCATCGGACACCGACCGCACCCCACCGCCCACAGTCAGTGGGATGGATAGAACCTCCCGGACCGCTGCGGTGGTTTCCACCTGGTGGCTTCGTTCTTCCGGGGTGGCTGACACGTCGAGTATAACGATTTCGTCGGCCCCCTGCTCTTCGTACAGGGCGGCCCGTTCAACCGGGTCCCCGGAGTCTTTTAGCCCCTGGAACTTCACGCCTTTGACCACCCGGCCGTCCCGGACGTCCAGACAGGGAATAATTCGTGATGTGAGCATATGAAGGTCAGTCGGATGAAAAGATCACTATTGAAAAGAAAAAACAGCTCGTTTCTACAGGGGCATGCGTCTAACCGGGTGTTCGTTTTAACCATCGGTCAAAAATGGATTGCCCCCACTTGCCGGAGAGTTCGAGGTGAAACTGGCAGGCAAGCAGGTTCGACCGTTCGAACGCTGCAACGAAGGAACCGCCGTGGTTCGATTCGGCCCCCGACCAGCCGGACGGAAGGGCTTCAAGTCGATACGAATTCGCAAAATAAGCAAATCCGGAACACAGAAAGGAACATCCGTCCCCCGCATCAACCCGGTTCCAGCCAAACTGCGGGACCCGAACGTCTTCCGGGAAACGGGTGACTTTTCTGTCAATGATTTGTAATCCGACCACCCCCGGGCTTTCGTCACTGCTTTCGCAGAGCAGTTGAAGCCCCAGGCAGATACAGAGCAGCGGTCGATCCGCCTGAATTCGCTCTTTGAGGGGGTCGACGAGTGCATGCTCCTCCAGCATGTGCATGCCGGCGCCAAACGAACCCACCCCCGGAAGGACGACGTGTGATAGCCGGGCCACCTCGTCCCGGTTCCGGGTAATTGTCGGTTCGCCCCCGGCACGACGAACGGCCGCAGCCACCGAGGCCGTGTTCGCGATGCCTGTTTTGATAATTCCAACCTCCCTGTCGGTCATTGAAGCGTTCCTTTTGTACTACGCGCCCTATCGTCGTCCGTTTCTCGAACCGCCGCATTCAGGGCAAGTGCAAGAGATTTGAACGCAGCCTCCACCCTGTGATGGTCGTTCGTTCCTTTCACCACGTCCACGTGAATTGAAGACACCGAACGGTTTGCCAGCGTACGGAACAGGTGGGGAATATTCTCGATGGAGAGCCCCCCGATCCGTTCACGCTCGAGCTGAAGGCAGATATTGGGGGAGGGCCGACCGGATAGATCCACGACGGACCGTGCAAGGGCTTCGTCAAGCGGGGCAAACGCGGAGCCGAAACGAGCGATTCCGGTGCGGTCCCCCAGTGCTTCGTCAAACGCGTTACCGAGACAGATTGCACAATCCTCGACGGTGTGGTGATCGTCAACCTCGAGGTCCCCTTCACAGGTAAGGTCGAGATCAAATCGGCCATGTCTTGCAAACGAATTCAGCATGTGGTCCAGAAATCCGATACCGGTCTCCACGTTCGACATGCCCTTTCCGTCGAGGGAAAGTGACAGTTCAATCTCCGTTTCATTGGTGGACCGAGTGAGGTCTGCGTTTCGCGACATGGAACCACTCAAATAAATGGGTTTCGAACGAAAAAGATGGAATCGGAAGGCATACCGCTATCCGTCAGCCCGGGAGACTGCAGGGAGGAACGAACACATTGTAACCGATATTTGACAAAATAAAAGAAGTTCAGCAACCTTCATTGACCTCCTGATCCGGGCGGAAATGGAACGGTCGGGAAGAGGCCGGCGCGCAGGGAACCAAAAGTGGTTACTGTTTCATGCGTGAGGCACGGGTATCCTCGGACCGCCCTACGAGGGGACTGTACACCAGCAGGGGACTGGCGATAAACATGCTGGAAAACGTACCAATAATCACACCGATCATGATCGGGAACGCGAAACTGGCCACGTCCGTGCCGGAACTTGCCGTAACGAAAAACAGGACGGCGGCCGCCAGAAAGGTGGTAACGGACGTCAGTACGGTTCGGGGCAGGTTCAGGTTGATGCTCTCGTCGATGATGTCTTTCAGTGTTTTGTTCCTGCTCTCGTTAATGATTTCACGGATACGGTCAAACGTTACGATGGAGTCGTTAACGGAGTACCCGACGACGGTAAGAAACGCGGCAAGCGACGACATACCGATGTCGAGGTTGACCCCGAGCTCAGGGGGGAGCATCAGATCGACAAGTGCAACGACTCCGACACAGAAAACCACGTCGTGTACGAGCGCCGCGACCGCCCCGACCCCGTAGGCAAACTGAAAGCGAAGGGCCAGGTAGAACAGAATCGCAATCCATGAAAGCGAGATCGCCCAGAATGCATCCCGTTTGAAGGATTCAGCGACCTGTGCATCGATGGACTGAACCCGTCCACCGAACGGTCCCCCACTCAATGCTATTTTTTGATCAATGTCGGAGATGATATCGTCGTAGTTCTCGGAAATCGTCGTTCGAATGTCCGGATGCGTTTCGACGACAAACTGGCGGGCCGTAACATTTTCCGCTTCATCGCTTCCGTCCGCCGGACGCACGTACGGGTTTCGAGAAATTCCGCGTCCTTCAAACACCTCATTGATCTGACTCCGGACCTCCCCCAGAGAAGTGGGCCTGCGGGTCGAAATGAGGAAGTGAAATTTCGGGGAACGCTGTAAAACAACCTCCCGCTGAGGAGCGATCGTGTCCTGAAAAGTTCGAATCAGGTCGTCACGAAGATACGCCTGATCCAGGCTGTTTGAACGTTCAATGTAAAACCGATCCGAGGTTTCAGAACCGGCCGCGTCCGGTTGCCCCGGAATGGTAATTTCTTGCCCGTCGTACGGCCGTAGAAAACTAACCTCGTAGCGAAAATTTTGGATTTTTTCACGAACTGTTTTCAGCGGTAAGGGATCGAGGTTTTGCAACTGCACCTCGATTTCATCCTCGAGCACTTGAATCTGCGGTGAAAGATCCCGGTCCGGAAACATGCGTTTCAGGTCCCGGGGCACGTAGAATTCGGCCAATCGTTTGATCCGTGATCCTTTCAGGCGTAACTGAAATGTACAGGGGGAAACAGACGTACACCCGGAATCGGCCGACGCGGACGTCCGGGACTTCGAAGCAGTTTTGTCGGATGAACCGCTGCTGTCGTTACCAGCTTCTGAACCCCCGACATCCTCCTCCCCTTCGTATGTTCGTTGTACTTCAGCGCCCATATATGGATGAAAGTTTTGTCCCAGCGTGATGTCGGACAGCTTCTGGCGAACCTGATTCGAGGTCATGGACGATTCCATCTGAAGGTTCAGTAGTTGTCCCCCCATGAATTCGAGGCCGAAGATGCGTCCTCCCTGCGAAGCACCGTATGCAAACACACCGATTGAACCGATCATGAAGCAACCGGCAAGGATCAGTGATAAAACCGCTTTTTCGAAGAATTTGAACTCCGTCCCGGAAAACAGGTCCATCATCCCCAGTTCCTTCAGGATATCAAGTTCCATCAGGCCCTGAATCAGCGCTTTTTCGGAGAAGAACACCGTAAATAACGTGGTGATGACACCCAGGAGCAGTGTGATAGCAAACCCACGAATGGCCTGTGTGCCAAAGTAAAACAGCACCACGGCTGCAATCAGCGTGGTGATGTTTGCGTCAAATACCGCCCAGAACGCTTTGTTCCACCCGACCTCAAACGCTTTTCGCTTGCTCTGGTTTTTCTGCGCTTCCTCCCGTATCCGCTCAAAAATAATCACGCTTGCGTCAACTGCAATCCCGACGGTGAGCAGAATTCCCGCAATTCCGGGAAGCGTTAGTGTGGCTTTAAACACCAGAAGCAGGGCTGCCAGTAAGAGCAGGTTCAGTCCGAGGACGAAGGAGACCACGAGGCCGAGCCCCCAGTAATACGCCACCATGAAAAGGACGACGAGTGCAAGAGCCATTCCGATGGCGATCTGTCCCCGCTGAATGGAGGCCTGCCCGAGAGAGGGCCCGACGGAGTTCTCCTGGACGATCTCAATCGGCGCATTCAGACGGCCGGAGTTCAGCACCGTCACCAGCCTCCGGGCTTCTTCGGGTTCAAAATCTCCCTCGATACGTGCCCGGCCCCCGGTAATTACCTCATTCACCCTCGGTGCACTCTGGACGACCCCATCGAGAGCAATTGGGATTAACCGATTCTGTTGCTTGGCCTCGCGCGTGGCCTCGGCGAACTGTTCCGTACCGGTTTCATCCAGGGTTAAGGTGACCTGATACCCCTGTCCCGTCGGGGTGGACAACCCGGCTTCCTCCAGGTTCTTTCCGAGGACGCGTGGTTCTTCTTCAACAAGGTAAAATTTCTTCAGGTTCGGGACGTCACTCCTGGATTTTAACCATTTTGTTCCCTCCGGTGCGGTCTGATTGTTTCCCGGTTGTCCGGCCTTGTCCCGCTGCACCTGTGACGCCTGAATATAGAATTCGAGCGTACCGGTGGTGCTGAGAATATCCCGCACCCGTCCTATTCGGGAGGGATCCATCCCCGGTATTTGTACGAGCACGCTGTCAACCCCGGTTTTCTGGATCTTCGGTTGCGTCAGACCAAATTGATTAATACGCTGGTACAGGATATCGACGGCCTGCTGGGTCGCTTCGTTTTTCTGTGCCCGGTTGAGGTCCCGTTCACTGTAATCAAGCTGGAGCGTCATCTGGACGCCTCCCTTCAGGTCCAGTCCGAGCAAAAACCCCTGGCCCCCGAGGTAGGAGGGCTTCCCCTCCCATGGAATCACCACGACAATGCTCAGCACGAGCAGAAAAAACGTTAGAATGTTTCGCCAGCGATAGTCCATGAAATCAGTTGAAGATTGAACAGGTGTTAGGTTAAGTAAGTTATGGCCGGTTAGCTATTTTCTTCCTCTTCCTCTTCATCGTTCTGTTTGGTCAGGTTGTCCCGGATGGCCCACCGTTTGCAGTTCACGACGACATCCTGATCTTCGTCGATACGCACCGAAAGTTCATCTTCCCCGACATTTGTTATAAAGCCCTTCAGTCCACCGATCGTAACGATTTCGTCGTTTTTCTCCAGGGCCTCCAGCATTTCGCTTCGTTCTTCTTTCTCTTTTTGCTTGGGCCGGATAAACACAAAATACCAGATTAATCCGGCACCGGCGACCAGCAACACACACATGAGCATCTGCTGCCATCCGTCCTGCTGGGCTTTACCCCCACCGTTTGCACTTTGTTGTGCCAGTAATAACAGGTGATATAAGTTCAATGTACGGGACTCCGAAAAAGAGCTGCAAAGATGCGGGCCTGGTAACGATCAACTGGAACCAGTCCAGCCGAACTTCAACCTGATCACACAATCGTACAAATTGATGCCCCATTATAACAAGATAGGGGGAAGGTTCAAGAAGTTTTGTGCCGATTGAATACTGACGCCTCAGGTCGACGTCAGCAGATCGGTAAGTTCTTCCAGAACAGCCGGCACACCGCGGTTTCTGTAAAATCGCTTCAGCTGTTCGGTTCGATTCGAAGGGGACGTGTCCTGATCACGTTCGGACGAGGCCACGTCCTGCGCGTCGTCCGGACGGGGCCCCCACGTTCCAATTTCCTCGTATTGTTCGTCGAAGAGGATCACAAGCGGGGTTTCGGAATGCCCGTACGTCACGTAGTAATCCGTGATCTCCTCGTGCTCCCCGGCCGGCAACAGGATCAGATTTATGCCTTCGACCTCGTGTGAGAGCCGTGCGAGTACCGGGATAATGAACCCGGATTCGAAGTTCGTCAGTTCGGTGATTGCGACCATGTGCACCGGACCGTCAACCTGCTTGAACTCCTCGACGTAACCGGACGGAACAAACAGGTTTTCGTACTGGTCGCGATTGAATCGAGCAAACTTCCCGCCGCCTTCGAGGTACTCCTCCCAGGAGAGCCCGTGCTGAAGACGTTTTGCTGGATTCAGCTCCCATTCTTTCAGCGCCCGAAACCGTGTTTCGGCCCGATCTTTCTGTTCCCCGGAAAGGTGATCGATGAAGAGCGTTCCATGCAGGTGATCGATCTCGTGCTGAATACACCGTGCCCAGAGTCCTTCGCGTTCGAGGGTGTTCTCCTCCCCGTCGGGCGTGAGATACGTTGCCCGGGCGTATTCGTGGCGCCCCGGGTCCCCCCAGATGCCCGGCAGGGAAAGACATCCCTCAGGACCTTCCTGCTCGCCACCTGCTTCCTGGAGCTCGGGATTGATCATGCAGATCAGTTCGGAGCCATCACGACGTTCGCTGCAATCCATCACCGTGATTTGAAGAGGGTGGCCCACCTGAGGGGCGGCCAATCCAACCCCATTGTGGGCGTACATGCTTTCCTTCATGTTTTCCACGAGATCGATCACGTCATCGTCAATTTTTTCGATGGGTTTTATTTCTTCTCTGAGCACGTTCGCGTCAAACGTTTTCAGTTCTAATACCGACATGTGTGGGACGTATTAATTTAAGTCATGCAGGACAATTCGAAGTTTGTGCGGATATTATAGTTCGTCTTTCCCGTATTTGCAGATGCTTTCCTGAAGCGGTACCCGATCATAAGATGTTCGAAACATGGTAACGAAAACAGGAACTCCGTACAATATCATCTCGAACGTCAGAAGGTTGACCCTGTACGGGCTCGGAGCTGAAGCCTGCTTTTGAACTATGAACGGATCACAGACCCCATGAAGCTATGTCGTGGCCTGGAATTGAACCTTTACGCAAGCGAACGGTGTCCCAGGGACCTCCTCCCGGAAAGACGGGAACGGGGGTTGTAAAAACGTTTTCGTGAAGAATCCGGACAGGATCGAATCGCTGATGTCGTTTCGACCTGAATAAGTCGAGGTCGACCCACCGCTCCGGTGGCGTATCGAACATCAATTATAGACGTGCTGGCAATGAACGACCGACGACAGGATGTTGGAGAGGCCGGTGAACGGCTCGCGGAGGAGCATCTTCGGGAAAACGGATACAAAATCCTGGAGACGAACCTGGAAAACGATCAGGGGGAAATCGATCTGATTGCGTACGAGCCGTCAACGGAGGTCTTTGTGTTCGTGGAGGTGCGCACGAGACGGGAGGGAATGTTCAGGGGGGAGCGCTCCATTGGCGCAGACAAGCGGGAACGCATCGTCTCGGCTGCGAGCCGGTTTCTTGCTCGTCGGCAGGCACTCGGGGTATCACATCGATTTGACGTCATCGGGGTGACCCTTCACGAGGACGAACCGCCTGAAATACGACACCACAAATCGGCATTTTCGCGTTGAGCCGCGGCCTGAAATACCTTAAAATACAGCGCAGATTTTTTTACTTTCCCGATTCCTTATACATGGACCATGTAATTCGAGGTGTCTTCGCCTGTCGTTACAGGTGGTCCAGTGAAGGGTTTTTGTTTTCAATCAGGTTGTGAAGCGTCCAGTAACCGGGAGTTGACATGCCAGAATTAACGATTGACGGTCAGAACGTCGAGGTAGAAGAGGGAACCACCATTCTTGAAGCTGCGGAGGAACTGGGAAAAGACATTCCGGTTTTCTGCTATCACCCGGGTTTGCCACCGGATGGAAATTGCCGGATGTGTATTGTCGAGGTCGAAGATGCCCCCGGTTTACCCCCTTCCTGCATAACAGAATGCCAGGATGACATGGTCGTGCACACGGACAATGAAACGGTGAAAGACGCGCGGGAGGACGTGCTGGAATTTCTCCTTCTGAACCATCCTCTCGATTGTCCGATCTGCGACAAATCCGGTGAATGCATGCTTCAGGACCATTATTTTGACTTCAGTGCCGAGCGGTCGCGTATGGTGGAGCCGAAAGTGAAAAAACGGAAAGTCGTGGATGTCGGTCCACACATTGTCCTCGACACGGAACGCTGTATTCTGTGCACGCGGTGTATCCGGTTCGTGGAGAACGTCTCGGAAGAACCGTCGCTCGGTATTGTCAACCGGGGAGATCGGGCGGAATTAACCACGTTTCCGGGACAGGAACTGGATGATCCGTACAGCCTGAACACGTGTGATATCTGTCCGGTCGGGGCGCTGACGTCCAAGGAGTTCAGGTTCAAAAACCGCGTCTGGTTTCTCGACCACACGGAAAGCGTTTGCCCGAACTGTTCACGAGGATGCAACGTACGGCTGGATCACAAAGATGGGGAGATTCAGCGGTTTATGCCCCGGCACAACCCGCACGTCAACGATTTCTGGTTGTGTGACGAGGGTCGGCTCTGTCATGACTGGGTGGACAACGAGGAACGCCTGGAGACGCCGCTTCACGCTGCCGGTGGGGAGTTTAACGCTGTTAGCTGGTCTCACGTGGCGTCCAACCTTCCCGACGAAATCAATGAGAAGGTGAATAGCGAAGATAAGGTGCTGGGCGTTCTATCAACCCGGATGACCAATGAGGAAAACTTTCAGTTTGCGCGACTCATGCAGGAGGCGTTTGACTCGAACCGGCTGACGCACCTGCCGGGTGAAAAAGGGTGGCTCACGGATCTAACGGAGGATGACATACTTCGAAAATCCGATAAGAACCCCAATCGAAAAGGATGTGAGCTGATTGCGGACGAATATGACCTTCCCGAATACGAGGAATGGGGGAGTGAAGACACAGAAGGAACCGGTCCCGTTCTGTTCCTCCTTGATCCGATGCCCTATCGTCACCTGGACGAGGATCAGGAGGCCAATTTTCGTGACCTCCTTTCCCGGGCCGCGCTCGTCGTGCAGATCGGTACGCATCGGACCATGACGCCGGATGAAGTGGATTGGGTGCTCCCGGCGCAGGTCTGGGCGGAAAAAGAAGGGACCTTCACCAACTTCAACGGTCGTGTTCAGCATTTTAAAACTGCAATCCCTTCGAGCGGGAAGAGCAGGTCACAGCTGCGCATCCTGTCCGACCTCGCGGAATGGCTCGACGTAGATCGGGACGAACTGAAACGATCCGATCCGGAAGACGTGTTCCAAACATGGGCCCGGGAGGTCATCGATTTTGAATGGGATTACGACGTGCTCGGAGAGCAGGGCCGTACGGTGGATGGAGAGCCGGATCCGGATCTGTCCCCGGACGTGAAGCTGATCGATGAATCCGAAACGGCTGTTGCCGGTGCGGAGGAGTAAGTTCGAACCACAAAACCACGAGGGCTACACATGTCAGATATTAGCTGGATTGATCTTCTGAAGGCGGCCATCCTTCCGCTCACAATACTGGGGGTGGTTCCGTTGTTGATCTGGGTGGAACGACGAGGAAGTGCATTCATTCAGGATCGACCGGGGCCGAACCGGGCCCGTATCGGGTCGTATACCCTACTCGGACTCCCCCATGTCATCGCTGACGGCATCAAGTTCGTTACGAAAGAGAGCTTTATTCCGGAGGGGGCATATAAACCCCTGTACTTTATCGCCCCGTTCTTTGCCGTGGCACCCGCACTCAGTACAATTGCCGTGGTGCCATTTGCCGACCGCCTGAAGATCGGGGAGGGGGAGTTTCTGTATTTCCAGGGAGTTCATATGGAAAGCGGGCTCATTCTGATTTTTGCCCTGACCGCCCTGTCGGTATATTCCATTGTTCTTGGTGGTTGGTCGTCAAACAACCGGTATTCGTTACTCGGGGGCTTACGAGCTTCCGCGCAGATGATCAGTTACGAAGTATCGCTCATTCTGACGCTGCTTGGCGCACTGATGATCTTCGGTACCGCCGAGCTAAATCAGATCGTACGAGCACAATCCGCAATGCCCTGGGGATGGGGGATGGTTCTGCAACCGGTCGCATTCATTCTGTTTCTCGTCGTGGGTGTTGCGGAAATTGAGCGTATTCCGTTCGACATTCCCGAGGCGGAATCGGAGGTGGTCGCCGGATATCACACCGAATACAGCGGTCTGAAGTTCTCCATGTATATGCTCGGGCAATATGTGACCGCAATTATTGTATCCGCAATCGTCGTAACGGTCTTCCTTGGAGGATGGCAGGTGCCATTTCTGTCCACGAGTGTCCTGACAGATACGTTCGGTACGGTGGGACGAATTCTCTTACAGATGGGTAGTTTTACCGTAAAAATGGCCCTTATGCTCTGGTTCCTGGTATGGTTGCGCTGGACGTTGCCCCGTTTTCGTTACGATCAGTTAATGCAACTTGGCTGGAAGGTCATTCTCCCGATCACCCTCGCCAATGTCTTTGTCACGGCCTTAGTCCTGCTCCTGATTGATCGTTTCCTTCTAAGCGGATAATAGACCCCGTGAAGAGAAAAGAATCCGTCGGTGCAAGAAGAGCGGGGACGGCGGTCTATTCCCCCCGGAGAATCAGAAATCCAATTCGTGGCGATCGAGTTTAACGGGAGTTCTGGTTTCATAGGCATTGGGGCAAGCAGTTAATAAATGCTCGGCCGTGACGTCAATTCGTCAAGTGCGGTCCCCACGTGGTTCAGACCCGTTTGCAGGATCTCCGACTTCCTGCCAAATCCAATTCGGACAAATCCTTTTGCCCAGAAAAATTCCCCGGGAACTAACAGGGTTCCGTATTCGTCTTTCAGTTTTGTGATCAGGTCCCAGGTATCGATGTTATTTATAATTTTCAGCACACATATCGGGCCACCATCCGGAGGGACCCAGGTGACCTCGTCACGGTTTTCAACCCAATTCTCAAGCAAATCGATGTTCTGACGAACCAGTTTTCTGGAACGGTTCAGAATCGTTTCCCGTTCGTTTAGTGCCGCGGCGGCGAACTGCTGGGAGGGAACTGCAGTGCGCGGCGTCATGTAGTTCTTAATTGAGTGAATTTCCCGTTTGAGTGGTTCGTCACAGAAAATCCATCCGATACGCAGACCGTCCAGCCCGAACGCTTTCGACAACCCCCCGATACTGACACCGGTCTCCGTGTTTTTGTGAACGGGAGGGGGAGAATGATCGAGAGCAGTCTCCAGATAAGCCTCCCCACAGATGAGACGGGCCTGATTTTCCCGTGCGATCTGACCGATTGTACGGAGTTTCTCAGGATTCGTTGCGACACCGGATGGATTATGTAGGTTGGTTATAACGACCACATCGGTCCGCTTACTGATCTTTCGTTCGAGCTGTTCGAGGTTAAGCTGGAAGTGATCCTCGAACGAACGTTCGAGGATTCTCACCCGTGCTCCGATGGCTTTGGCGATTCGGTAGAAAGGTTCGTAGTTCGGCACTTCGAGAAGTGCTTCGCTCCCGTCCTCCAGCAGGGCGTTGAGCGTAAGGAAAATTCCCATACTTACGCCATGGGTCACGACGGTTCGCTCCCGAGGGACATTATATGTCGTTTCAATTTGTTCCTGGAGGGCCTCGTATTCGTTGGATTTTGAGCCGTTCAGCTGGATCTGCTCTGGATGTATCGAAAGGTCCTCTAACGTGCAGGGAGGGAATGAGGGCGTAGCCAGATCGTATTCTACATCCGCTATATTATTCTTGATCCATTCAAGGTATTTAATACGTCGGAATTTCATGAGTGACAAAGCTTACGGGATGTGATACCGTTGGTTTTTGGACAGTTCTCAGGCTGTCACGGATGAAAGTTGACGTGACGTATCCAGCCGGTTCAGCACAAGAATCGATTATATCGGGTTGAGATCAAAGTTGTCAACGCGGTCCTTCAACTTTGTACGTCAGGAAAAAGCGGGAAAATCTTCTTTTGATGGTTTAGTGAGCTGGTGGAGGGAGGATATCTGAAGGAGAAAATATCGATGGAGTGTCTGGTTTAGCTTCGGAACTGGATGGTGCTGGTTCAAAAGGATGAACGGCGGCTTGCGGTGTATACAGGCGGAGAAACGAAATCGTTTAGACGACCTTTTCGATCTGTTCGATACGATACGTGATTTCTCCGTCCGGGAGAGAGACCGTTCGCTCCTCGTCTTTCTGAGCCTCAAGAAGTCCTTCGGCGAGGGGGGATTCGTAGGAGATAATATTCTGTTCGGTATTCGTGTCCCATGGTCCAAGAATTGTGTAGGACGTCACTTCATCGGAACCGGTATGTCGAAGCGTAACCCGTGTTCCGGGTTGCACCTCACTGTCCTGAACAGGGGCGTTGGCGAGATTTCGCGCATGTTCGAGCTCTTTTTTCAGTTTCCGGGCTCTGGATGTGAGCAGGGAACGCTCCTCCAGGGCCGCGTCCAGTTCCGCGTTCTCACTGACGTCCCCCTGGGCCCGTGCTTCCTCAATCGCACGTTGGTTCTCCGGCATTTTCTCCGTCACGATTTCGTCGTACTTGGCCTGATGCTCCTCAATGCCTTCCTGTGTGCAGAAAATCAACTCACTTTCCCAGAATCGTCCCACGTCCTGTTCTTCCGACGACTCTTCCAAGTGATTAAGCATCTTGGCCCGGGTTGTGTCTTTGAACCCGTGCATTCGTTTCACTTTATCCCGTAATTTAACGGACTGTTCCATGGTAAGGGTCTGGGTGGCCTCTTCCACGATTTCATCGAAGTTCCTGTTAATTGTATCCTCCACTTTTTTCGTGAATTTTCGCACGGTCCAGTCCGACGGAAGATAACGGTCCGTATCAAGTTCAGCCAGTTCGATGAGGCTTCTGAACAGTTCCGTGGACGTGGGAACGAATTCCCGAACCTCATCAAGGAACGGTGCGTTACGGTATCTCACCAGACTGAGGTACGGAAGAGGATACGTACCCGGGACACCCGTGAGCTCGAAAAGCGCGTCCTGTATGTATTTTTCGTCACTTTCTTCAAGTAGATGTCTGGCGATATGTTTCCAGGCGGCCCCGTGTACACGCGTGAGAAGATCCCGTTCGATGCGTGCGTGTTCTTCTCCGAACGCCGTTTCCATCAAACCAAGAATTGTCTTCAGTTCGGAACCGTGTCGAAGGGCATTGAACAGTCGGCTGAGTTCGTTCAACCGTTCCTCCCGGTCGTCCTCGAGGGTCAGAATTTCAGGTATTGTTTCTTCCAGCAATCCGTCCGGTAGATAGGAGGTTTTCCGGTCAAGGTACAGCAAAAGGGACGTGAAAGAAATGCGGTATTTTCCCTGATTTGCTTTCGTCAGGAAGTAGGAAGATTTCTCCCGAAGCGCTTTTTTCATTTTTTCCTGAGCTTCCTCTTCCCGATCCACGAACGAGGAAAAATTCTGAATCGCCTTCTTCACCTCATCCGGGTGTTCCGCGTACGTAATCTTGGACAACAGCTCGTCCTGTGGGTTCACCGATACATCCCGGTAGGACAGGTCCGGGGAAGACTGACCGGTCATTTCGATATTCGGGTGTTCAAGGAGCTTTTGTTTGGCACGGTTCCACCAGTTCGTCCACTGGCTTGCCGAGAACAAACGATCCTTGAGTAGATCCCGTAACTCCTTGAGGGGAACGCTGGTGTCGCGGGATTGAAGGTAGGCCATCACACATCTTGAGGGGTGTTCTTCGAGCGCTTCCTCAAGCTTATCGGAGCTTTCGTACGCCAGCGCCCTGGGGTCGTGCTCGTCAATGAGGGTCAGGTATCGGTTGGCCGCTTCGAGATTCATCTCATGTCCTGACCTTGTTTCAAAGTCAATTACGACTTGCTCGAGCGTACTCTGGACGTCCACAATTTTTCCCGTTCCCCATCCCGATCCGTGATAAACGTATCTACCGGGTTTAAACGAAATAAAGTTCTCGAATTGTTCGTACGCTTCACGGTCCACCGAATTTTGATTGATCCCGCTCAACCGAAGACTGGCTCCCACCGCCGGATGATCTTCGTATATCGAAGTTAAGACCCGGTAAAACTCCTCTTCCAATCCGGCAGGCAAAATGTCATTCTGAACAAGGGGTTCCATGATTTCGAAAGCCGCCCTGTTCATGTTCTGTTCCATCCACGAGTCAACCATAATGGAAACCATGTCCTGTACTCGCCGCTTCTGGTCAAGGTTCATCATGGATTCAAGCACGTCTCTATACAGGGGCACGTCGTCCGGCTCCTGCTCCGATAACTCCAACCAGGTATCTTCGACCTGCTCCCAGTTTTCCTTTTCCGCCTGCTCTGCAAGTCTGTTTTCGATGTCAGTCATCACTTGAGTCATTTCAGTAGATACTCGGATTTTGATCCAATTGAAAGTCAAACCGTCAGATAAAGCATCAGGAGGCTCGTCATGTACGGCCTCCGTGTTCAGTCCGATTCCTGCACCATCGCCCGATATTGATGGAGAAGGGTCTTCGTAACGTCTCCCGGGGTCCCGTCCTGAATGGAGCGATCATCGACCTGTACCACCGGCATCACTTCCGTCGTTGTCCCGGTTAGAAACACCTCGTCCGCCTGATAGTACTCGTCCAGTGAAACGCCCCGTTCGACAATCTCGTACTCGGACTGTTCAAGAAGATCAATAACGGCGTTTCGTGTAATTCCTTCCAGAATATAATTGCTTGACGGAGGCGTGATGACCTGTTGATCATTGACGATGAATGTATTGCTACTTGTGCCTTCCGTAATAAATCCATCCCGAACGAAAACGGCTTCGAACGCCCCTTTCTCTTTTGCTTTCGTTTTGGCCATGCCGTTCGAGATCAGGGCAGTTGTCTTGATGTAGCATCGAGCCCACCGGTCATCCGGTACCGTAATCACATGCACACCCTGATGATACCGTTCGGGAGGATGTCCGGAAAAACGGTTGACCGTCATTACCACTGTGGGTTCTAAATCAGGTTCAAACGCATGGTGGCGTTCCTGTGTCCCCCGGCTAATCTGAAGGTATAATTTTACATTGTCCTCCTCGAAATTATTCTTTTCAATGAGGCCATGCATACGCTGTGTAAGTTCATCCAGATCGGGCAGTTGAATCCTCAGCTCCGACGCGGACCGGCGGAGGCGTTCAATGTGTGGTCCCAGTCGAAACGGCTCCCCACTGGTAAAGTAGATGACCTCATATACTGCGTCCGCAAACTGATAGCCGCGGTCTTCTATATCCACGGCCGCTTCATTCCGCGGGACGAATGTACCGTTGATGTAAACAATTTCGGACATTTTATACTTCGAGGGGAAGTGAAAAAACGCACGCTGCTGGGGTGAACCTTCAGAGGCTTCAACAGTCAGAGCCACACCATTGGATTACGATTTTAATTTACCGAATCGGGAGATTCAATGATTTAGTTAATAGAGGGCTTCGCACCAATCGAAACCATCAATGCATCCGTCTGAACGACCGCAGTTGGTAATTGCCCAGGTTTCCAGCTTTGAAGGTGAACCGGAGGGGACTGTGAGGATTTCCACGATCGTCGACATGAAATCCAACAGGATATTATTCAGACGTGATTCTTCCCCTGTTGCGACGGAGTGAATCCTGCCGTGCCCGCCGTCCGACACGCTTTCTGCGAGGGACGTTTCCTGATCCGACAATGAGTGGATTCGAGTCGTTATGATACGCTTTTTGGGTTTCTTGCAAACAGTGATCCCGTATGTTCGCGTGGAACAGCTCAAACCCCTCCGGAATCCCCTGATTATCTTAGGCCATCAACTCCGGGGGATTGTCGTACACCTTCAGGAACTGGTTCATCTTTTGTTCCGCAAAATCAAGGGGAGCGGGATTGGACTCGTTCGCCGAAAATTTATATCGATCGTTGTTATCCGGGACGGTGCGATAGTTGACTTCCATGTGGCATTCCAGAATAAAGCAATCCGTCTCGTCGTCATACCGGTAAACAAACATGAGCATGCCGTCGTTGGGATTACCCTCGTTCTCCTCGATCTGCACGATGGTAACCAGAGCGGAGCCCTCGTAATTGATTTTTCGTGCCTCCTCGAACTGTTTCTTTAACCACCGGCATTTATTCTGTAATGCTTCGTTCAGCTCGACAAGCTGGTTTACCCGTTCTCCCATGGCCGCGTTGGTCATGTGCTTTCTCCTGATGAATTAAATCCATAGTCCTGATTCAAAATAATCAATCGGAAAATTACAGGTCGAAAGTGTAATTTGATAAAGCGCTCACATTGACCTTACATGATTCGAAAAATTATGGATCATCGAAGAAGAGTTCTGCATTATTTATTGCGATGTCAAACGGGTGCTATCAGCCTGCAGCTCAGCTGAAGAAAACCCCGTCGTTTCGAGGCTTTTTCAACCGTCTCCCAGGACCCGGGATGTGATCGTCCTGTGGTTTTATATTCGTTTGTTTTCGAAATGACGTTCCAATCGGTCATTGATTCCTTCTGCCCCTCCTCTTTTCAAATACCGAATTGTTTCGATGCAAGTCAGGTGGAGATATCAACAGTAAGCATGATGCCGGTGCCTCCGGCACGATCTTCGCAGGAATGAAATACACGCACCTATACGATGTACGAACCCTGAATCATATCCACCTGGATCAGAGAGGATCGAAATCTGTTCCTGTTCATTTTAAAGTGTTAACAGCGCCCTACCTGATGATACGCGTACACTTTACCCCCCTTCATCGTTCAACATGTTTAAACAGATACCGATACGACCGAATAGCAGTCGAAATTTTAGCTATGTCGCCGGTTGTGAACAGACCGGATCAGCGATTCTGTTTGACCCGGCATTCAATGAGAATACGCTTCTGAACGAAATCCAGTCCCGCGAGCTGTGTCTCGAATGGATTATGAACACCCATGGTCATCATGATCATACCAACGCAAATCAATCCGTGAAAGAGGCTACCGGTGCCCGCATCGCAAATCATCCGGACGATCATGTGGCGTCCGACCGCGATCTAAAGCACCGGGAGGAAATATCGGTTGGTACGCTTCGTGTTCAAACCCTTCATACCCCCGGGCATACAGATGGTTCATGCTGTTTTCTGATCAATGAGGAGATCCTGATTTCAGGAGATACGCTATTCGTGGGAAAAGTCGGAGGGACGAGTAGTGATGGGGACGATGCACGCCAGCAGTACGAGTCGCTTCACAACATCCTGATGCAACTTCCGGATCAGGTACAGGTGTATCCGGGTCATGATTACGGGCCAAAGCCTCATTCAACGATCGAATGGGAGCGTAAACACAACCCGTTCATTCGACAGGAAACCTTTGAAGCCTTCTGTGAGCTCAAGGCGAACTGGCAGCAGGAAAAAGCCCGCTGGGAAGCGTACTGGGCGGATGTGCTGAGCAACGACGGGGATGACGAACAGTTTCAGTAATACTCGTTTCCCCCGGAACGTATCATAGGGGACGGTCCTGTTCGACCTGATGCCTATTCAAAGGCGGAAAGCAAAATTTTCTCACAGAGATCCGGAAACGAGATTCCTTTTTCTTTTGCCGCTTTCGGCAACAGACTGTGGGAGGTCATTCCTGGTATTGTGTTCACCTCGAGAACGTATGGGTCACCATCATGCAGAATAAGATCCACTCGAGCCTGTCCCTCGCAGTCAAGCGCTTCATATGCCGCCAGGGAAACCTCTTTTATGCGCTCAAGAAGGGTCCTTGACACGTCCGGATTGAGGTTGTATTCCGTTCGTTCGTCCTCGTATTTTGCGGTGTAGTCGTAGAAATCACGGGCGAGTTCGATCTGAATGACCGGAAGCGGTTCTCCGTTAAGAATACCAACCGTCATTTCCGGACCGTCCAAACGGGGTTCCACCAGGAGATCGGATTCAACGTCTCGTGATTCTTTCAGGGCCCGGCCGATGTCCTTCCGGTTCTGAGCCATTCGAATTCCGATACTGCTTCCCTGTGAGCGAGGTTTAATGACGAAGCCATTTCCCATCCGAAGTGAATTCATCAGGCCACAGGGCGGAGGAACCGGGGGATCATCCGCCAGATACGTGTAGAACGGAGGCGTGGGAATTTCATTTGTTCGAAAAATCTTTTTCGAAGTAAACTTATCCATACCTGCTTCGGACGCCGTTGAGCCCGAGCCCGTAAACGGAACGCCCTTTTCCTCGATGAGGGCCTGAATCTGCCCGTCCTCCCCGAACTTCCCGTGAAGAGCTATGAAGAAGACGTCGAACGACTCGTCGTTCAGTTCGGGAATCTCAGGGTCTTTCACATCAATTTCTTCGACCCGATACTGCCTCTCCCGCAGTGCGTCCGCGACGGCTTCACCGGATTCGAGCGATACCTCTCGCTCCCGGGAGAAGCCTCCTTTCAAAACACCCACTTTCAGATCCGAGTTTCGTTTTTTGCCGGTCATCGAATACTCCGAACAGGAAATCCTGGATTTTGGTAATGACTCATCTATTTGTTCCGAAAAGTAAGTTTCTTCTTTTTTTCCGGCAGGGATGCCGTCGCTCCCGGGTTCTTCACAAATAGGTGAGTAATTACGGATTTTAGTTTACCTATCATATATTCCCGGGCGGAAAGTTTGAAATGGATCAGGCGGCACTTCATCTCGAAGCGTTACTTTTCGGGGGCTAATCATTATAATTAACTCGTACTCAACTTCTTGAGCCGAATACCACATTGCTGAACGGGAGCGAAAACGACATGGATATCGAATTTTCTTACAGTGGCGCCGAGTGTTTTATCCCCGATGAGGTTCCGGAGCAGGAAGCGCTTGAACGAACCACCCATCTTGGAATCGGCGCCCATCCGGACGACCTTGAAGTGCTCGCACTGGACGGAATTCTGTCCTGTTTTCACAGCAGGGAACAGTGGTTTACGGGGATTACCGTTACGGATGGAGCCGGCAGCGTACGACGGGGACCCTACGCATCGTGCACCGACGATGAGTTACGAAACATTCGTTCGCGGGAACAGCAAAAGGCGGCTTCAATTGGTGAATACAGCGCGGTGTACCAGCTTTTTCACGAAAGTGACGAGGTACGAGGAGACACGCGAAGTTCCGCTGAAACAGAAGTGCGTGCGATCGTCGAAGAAGCCGGACCTGAGGTGGTTTACACCCATACACCGGCGGATCGGCATTCGACCCATGTCGCCGTCGCAACGACTGCTGTCCGGGCACTGCAATCAATGTCGAAAAAGCACAAACCTGAAAAAATCTATGGTTGTGAAGTTTGGCGAGACCTCGACTGGCTTCCCGAACAACACAAACAGGTATTTGATGTGGGAGGCTTCGAACATCTGATTTCCGCTCTCATAGGGGTTTACGACTCTCAGATTCGCGGTGGGAAGCGGTACGATCGTGCCCTGCTCGGGCGACATCGGTCCAACGCGACGTTTTTTCAATCACACGAGGCAGATCAGACGGCGGGGTTAATATTTGGAATGGATCTAACCCCAGCAATTCGGGCATCCGGTCCGACCCTTCCTGAGCTCATGCAGAATTACATGACGTCTTTTCAGCAGGATGTCCGGAAACGAATTGAGCAAAACAGCTCACCGTTCGGTTCGTAGGTCAATCTTCGTCAGTTGAACGAAGCAAGTTTCATCATATACAAATACCCCTCGTCCGTCCCGAACATTAAATTCTGTTTCCTGATCCTTAGCTCGGTGACGGGGACACCAAAGGGGATGTTTCTTGTCCAGTACAACAGTCCATTTGCCGGGTGGAACGCGTAGATGGTTCCGGATCGATCGACCACGCAAATTAAGTTTCCGTTGAAAACGGGCCCTGCCGTGACTGCCTCTCCAAGGGGCCGTTTCCAGCCGGAGGTTCCCTCTTTTCGTTTCCACTGGAAAAGCGACCCGTTTTCAGTGGCAAAATATATATGTGTGTTCAGGACGTGCAGCTGCGGGAACAGGGACTCATTCCACTGAACCACGGTTTCCGACGTGCGTTCTATCGGTTGTACCCGAAGAACATGCCCGTTTCCGTTAATCATCCAGATTTCATTGTTGAGCACCCACGCACGTCTGATATTTGTGTCAGGTCCGGATATCGGCTGAAAGGAATTTTTGGTGGTGGATCGGGCGGGATCCAGTTCGAGCAGGTGATTTTCCTTCGTGAGTACGAACTGGCGGCCGTTTATCTGAAAAACGGAACTTGCAGGAGCAGATGGAAGCGTCACTGTCGAGTTCGTATTGCCCGTTTTGAGATCGATAGTATACACGTTCCGTGATCCGGCCGAAAAAAACAGTCGTTCGGTTTTCGGGTCAACGGTCGGCTTATGAAGGTTTGACTTCGGGAACTGTTTTTCCCACAAAATTTTACCCTGCACCGGGTCAAGGTGAATCAGTTGACCGTTTTCCATCACGGCAAAACAGGAGTTCTCCGACGATGCGACGAGAAACTGTATGGCCTGGTCTGTCTCAAGAGTGCTGGACCAGTATTCGTGTCGATCGTATGAACCGTACCATAGGTAGCCCTCCGCCGTCCCGACGAGCAACCCGTCTTCAAGCGGTACGGGACCGGCAGTAATTCGAGAGGATACATCTTTTTCCCATGAAAATTTCTTCGTGAGTGATATGTTTAGCTCAGCGGTTTCGCCAGGCATGATTGTTAACCTTTTATTTTCAAAGTGAGGTTGGACGGCGGTGAGTTTGCGGGACGAAACCGAACTGAATCTGTGGGTTAACGGGGTCTCTCCAATCCTTTTGTTGTCAATGTACAGTTTTACGGAAGGAGGGGTGGTGGTGATCCGGACCGGGTAAAAAATCTCCTTCACCGCTTCGGATCTCGGGTACTTCTTCCGCAACTTCGTGAATAGCTTTCGTGCCTCCTTAATTTCATTGTCGTCCGTCAGCCGGACCGCTTTTCGAAGAAGGGTTTGCGCAGTGTTCCGATCCTGTTCTATTTTCTGTAAAAGCGAGTGAATGTCGTCCGAAAGCGGTCCCTCGTACGATTTTTTCAGGGAAATCAACTGATCTTCCAGTTCTTTCAAAGGGGTATTGTCACCGGAATTTAGATAATGATCCCTGATCGTTGCAAGCTTTTCACGGATGGTGCTTGAGTGAACGGATTCTCCGTTCGATGGAGCCGATCCGTTGTTTGAGCTCGACTGTTTTTTGTTATGAATACGTTTCTGAAGCTCGTTAATCCGTTCGGTGGCGGTGAAACGCTTATAGGAGTAGGGATAATCTTGAACGAACTGTTCGTACCGGTGCACGCCTTCTTCCAGGTTTCCCGATCGAATGGCAAGACGGGCTTTGTCGTCGACGGTCATGAAAACCTTCTGGGTGTTTCTCTGTATCTGTACGACGACGAACAGACCGCCCCCGATGAAAAGCAGGAGCAACGCGAGGACGAACGTTCGCACGGAAAAGAATGGACTCGAGTATCCAACTGCGGTTTTAATGTAAGGGTCGAGCTCATCCGGGTTCCGGGTCGATTTTTTTAGATAATCGACGGCTTCTCGGGAACCGGTAGATAGGTCTTTCGGCAATGCGTCCACGCTCCGTGAGATATATGTTTGTACCTGATTGGATTTTCCCTGTTTCCAGGCAAGGTCGGCTCCGGTCATAAGAAGGCGAATGGAATGAGGAAATCGCTCCAGCAATTTATGGAGCACATCCTGGGCTGCCTCCAGGTTACCGGCTTCTATATGGGAATGTATCAGTTCTTCTCCTGTTTCGCGGATGCGTTTTGGTTCATTCAGGTCGAGCACCGTTTCGAACCATATTTTCTGAATTTCTCGATTATCCGGATCCATTTCATATGCTTTTTTCAGGAGATTTCGGGCTTTCTGTTTTCTGTACTCGCTCAGGTGTTTTTTTGCGGTATCAAGCAGAAGTTCGGCCGCCTCCGTCTCTTTCCCTGCCGTGATAAGCGCATCAGCAAGTTCACTCCGCACCTTCATGTCGCCGGGGTTTTCGTTCAGGTAACGTTTGAACAGTCGGATACACGTATGAAGGTTCTCCCGTTGTTCGAAATGGTCCCGGGCTGCCTCGAGCATCTCCTGTTCCGTTAACGGCCGAAGCGCGCCCTCCATCGAAAGATCGGTCAGGGTTTTGTACGTTTCGAAAATGGAGTAGTTGAGACGTTCTGCGATTTCTCGTACGCTCCGGGCCTGTTTGACCTGTTGAACAATGCGGTTCAGACGTGTTCTGGTTTCGACGTCTTCGGGTGAGGTGAGGTATTCCTCGTTGATGCCGTACCGTTCCGACGGGTCGATCAGGGTTTTCTGCGTTTCAAATTCCGAGAGACGATATTTTGCTTCGTCAAGAATTTCCTGGTGATCGAAGACAAATTTAAATGGGGGGGTGAGTGATGAGTCAACCTCGGATCGACGATCCTCGTCACGAAATTCATAAGTACCCTCCTGACGTAGGAATGCGTCCAGAAGTTTTTCCCGGGCCTGTTTCCGAACTGCGTTTTCGAACTGATCCTGAGTGGCAAATCCCTGTTCGGTAATGACAGGTTTCAGATCTTTGTGGGTTTCCTTTGCAATGCGTTTCGCTTTCTGGAGCTGTTGTTCCGAGAGAAGTCCTCGCTGAACCAGCAGGTGCTCCACTTCCCAGCGCGAACTGGAATCCGCGACCAGTTCGATGCCCGAATTTGAAATGTGTAGAAGGGATTTATAATCTTCCGATTCGATAAACAGGAATCCCCACTGTCGGGCTGTAACTTTGTCATCTATCACCGAAATCAGGGTTCCTCGATCCAGTTTACCTTCTTCTTTCATGGTTATATCACTGCTGGTGGCGTTTGTATAACGTCATCGTCGGAGACCGCGCTGATTGCAGTCATGTTGACAATTTCATTCACGGTTGAATAATGGTTCAGAACATTCACGGGTCTTCTCATCCCCATAATAATCGGACCCACCAGTTCAGCTTCGGCCAGATGTTGCGTGATCTTGTACGCAATGTTTCCGGCTTCAAGATCCGGGAAGATGAGTATGTTGGCATCCCCTTTGATTGCGGAATGCGGGAACGACTTCTCGGCAATGTCCTGAACCAGTGCCGTATCGGCCTGCATTTCACCGTCCACGCAAAGATCGGCATCGTGCTGTTTGATGAGCCGCGTCGCTCGTGCGACCTTCTCTGATCGTTCGTTCTTCGAGGACCCGAAGTTGGAAAACGAAAGCATCCCGATCCGTGGCTGGATATCAAAAAAATGGTTGACGTATTGCCCCGCCATAATAGCAATTTCGGCAAGTTCTTTCGCGTCCGGATCAATATTTACCGTTGCGTCCGCATAGAATAAAAGCCGGTCGTCAAAAATAAGTAGATACATTCCAGCCACACGGGTGACCCCTTCTTTCAGGCCAACGATCTGAAGAGCAGGACGAATGGTCTCCGGATATGACCGATTGATGCCACAAACGAGACCGTCCGCGTGCCCCTCACGCACCGTCATAAGCCCAACATAATGCGGATCGTTTAACTTCATACGGGCGCGGTGCCGGGTCATTCCTTTTCGATTTCGAAGTTCAAACAGGCGGTCGACGTAACCCTGTCGTTCAACGGTATCCTCCGGATTCAAAAGCTCAATATTATCGAGATTAAGCTCAAGTTCATATCTTGATATTTTCTTCTGAATCTTTTCCCGTTCTCCAATGAGTACCGGTTCCGCAATTTCGTTTTCGACAATAATTCGGCAGGCACGCAGAATGTTCTCCTCACAGGCTTCCGGGAATAGAATGCGCGTGTCACGATGCCGGGCTTTGTTGATAATCCCGCGCATGACTTCACGGGAGCGGCCCAAGAATCGCTCGAGGGAATGTCTGTACGCATTCAGATCCGGCTGTTCTTTCCGGGCCACACCTGAATCCATGGCCGCCTTTGCCACGGCGGTGGACATTTCCAGTAAGATACGCTGATCGAGGGGTTTAGGAATCAGGTATTCCGGTCCGAAACTCATTTGTTCTTTACCGTAGGCCTCGAGAACATTCTGCGGCACGTCCCGTCGAGCAAGTTGCGCCAGGGAGTGAGCTGCCGCCAGCTTCATTTCTTCGTTGATTCCTGTAGCACGAACGTCAAGCGCACCACGAAAGATAAATGGGAAAGCCAGTACGTTATTTATCTGATTTGGATAGTCGGACCGACCGGTACCTATGATCACATCGTCCCGAACCTCCCTGGCCTTTTCCGGTTTAATCTCAGGATCCGGATTGGCACAGGCAAATACAATCGGTTCCGCGTTCATGGAAGCCACCATTTCTTTCGTTACGATGCCCCCGACCGACATCCCAAAAAACACGTCAGCACCTTCCATTGCATCCGAAAGGGTGCGTGCATCCGTATTGACCGCTACTTCCTGCTTATACGGATTGAGATCTTCCCGTTGTTTGTGAAGTACCCCGGACGAATCGACGACGATGATATGCTGTTGAGGAATCCCGAGGGTCTGGAAGAATTTTGCACAGGCGATCCCGGCCGCCCCGGCCCCTGAAATGACCACCTTCGAATTCTCCCTCTCCCGTCCCGTCACATCGAGTCCATTAATTAATGCCGCTCCGGCAATGATTGCGGTACCATGCTGGTCGTCATGAAAGACGGGAATATCCATGCGTTCCTTGAGTTCTCGCTCGATATAAAAACAGTCCGGTGCAGCTATATCCTCAAGGTTAATCCCTCCGAACGTCGGCTCCATCGCCTGAACAATCCGGATAAACTCATCCCGATCTTCGGTATCCAGTTCCAGGTCATACACGTCGATTCCCGAAAACCGTTTGAAAAGCACCCCTTTTCCTTCCATGACCGGCTTACTGGCCAGTGCTCCCGTGTTTCCAAGGCCCAGTGTGGCAGTACCGTTCGAAATGACAGCCACCAGGTTCGCCCGGTTCGTGTACAGGTACGAATTTTGCGGGTCGGATTGGATTTCCCGGGTCGGCCATGCGACGCCGGGGGAGTACGCCATGGAGAGGTCCACCTGCGTCAGGCAGGGTTTTGTCGGCCGTACCTCCAGCTTGCCCGGTTGTTCACCGGAATGATATGCGAGTGCATCCTGTTTCTGCTGATTCATGTTTCGATAAAAAATGAGAAGGATTAGAACTGTATGTTATCACATCAAATACGTCAGGCAAGAATCTTATGTCATTTACAAGAACCCCACCGATAAACGGTGGGGTACAGGGTCAAAATTTACCGGTCGTGAAACCAACAGAAGAACATTTGTTTTTAGGAGGCCGGATTTCAGATAGGGGTTTACGATACGGGTGTTCCGAATTGTGTTTTCCGTATGCTTTATAAAAAGTTTCTTGGGGTTAAAATGAAATTGTTTGCCGAAGGTCAAGAAACGAAGAGGTGGATCAGAAACCCCGTCCCAGGCCTCTTTTGTTCAAATTCGTATTCGGAAAATGATTTGATGGAACACCCGGTCGCAAGCAAAGGTTCAGTTCCCTCCCGGTGTTATAAAATACATCTGAACTGCCAGAGCAAGGAGGAACCCAAGACTGAAAAAAAGGATCAGAAGCGGGGCATCGGGAATCGTGTAGTGGGCAAGCAATTCAATCATGACGTGATTGACCACGAAAACGGTTTTAGAGACTTTTTCGAATTTATGGATGTCCGTGACTGTCGTATCCACGGGTTCGAGTCGTTATCTTAAGGTCAGTGCGGGTCGTATCTCAATGAATATTCACACGAGGAAAGGAAATCAGGACCCCATTCCGCCGGAAAAACGTCGTAGATTCACTCGAATTCCGGTTGACGTTCACGTCAGGTATGTGTTCGACGTTCCATCCAGAAGGAGCGAATCCGGCGGTCCGTTTAAAGGAACGACAAAAGATATCAGTGGAGGAGGGTGTCTTATGAAAGGACGTATTCCGGAATTATCATGGATACCGGATCTGTTGCTTCATGTAACCACGCTAAATCTCCGGATTGACCTTCCGGACGCGGAACCAGAAATCAAAACGGAGGCGGTTGTTGCCTGGCTGGAGTCCGTGAGTGAATCGAACGACATGTTCAAATTCGGTCTCCAGTTTGAGGAATTTACCGGACGAGACCGCGATCGAATTGTTGATTTTGTTCTTCGTCAAACCACATCCGGTCCAAAGACGGATTGATGGAGTACCGAACAACACGAACCCGTGTATCGATTGCGAAGCGAGGATATAAGAGGCTGCTGAAAAACGTCCGCTTCCTGAGTAGAATGTAATTCGATGCTCCGTAGTGCGCAGGTTTTTCAGCAGTCTCCTAAAGGAGCGTGAACTTATTGGTTTTGTGCTGTTGATACCAGATACAGAACCGCCATTCGTGCGGCAAGGCCATTGGTCACCTGTCGAAGGATGACGGAACGGGGACCGTCCGCGACCTCCGGCGTGACCTCCACCCCCCGATTAATCGGTCCGGGATGCATAATAAGAAGATCATCACTTGCTTTCTCCAGACGTTTTCTATTCACCCCGAACAGTCGGGTGTATTCCCGGATTGACGGAAACAGGTTTGCCGTTTGCCGCTCCAGCTGAATACGCAGCAGGTTCAGGACATCCGCGGATCTGATCACTTCGTCAAGGTCGTGTGATATTTCCACGCCCATGTTTTCAAAAGCGTCGGGGATAAGTGTGGAGGGACCGCAGAGAAGCACGTTCGCTCCCAGTTTCTTTAACGCGTGGATATTCGATCTCGCCACACGGGAATGGGTGATGTCCCCGACGATCGCTACGGTCTGCCCCTCGACAGCCCCCTTCTGTTCCCGAATCGTAAACACGTCAAGAAGGGCCTGTGTGGGATGTTCATGACCGCCGTCCCCCGCGTTGATAATGCTCGCGTCAACGGCATTCTGGATTCGATGCGGCGCTCCGGGGGAAGCACTGCGATGAACAAATATATCGACCCCCATGGCTTCGATATTCCGGACGGTGTCTCGCATGGACTCCCCTTTTTTGACACTGCTTTTTCCAACGGAGAAGTTAATGACGTCCGCGCTCATACGCTTGGCGGCAAGACTGAACGAGGATTTCGTTCGGGTGGACGGCTCTTCGAAAAGTGTGACAACCACCTTCCCCCGCAGCGCGGGGACCTTTTTGATGTTTCTCGTTGAAACCTCCTTGAACGACTCAGCCGTATCCAGAATTAATTTTAGCTCACTCCGGCTTAACTCCTCCAGGTCAAGAAGATGTTTATGAGACCATGATGTCGATTTATTAAGTGAAATGTCGGAATTCGATACGGTCGAGTCCGGGTTCGGGGAGGCGGCCTGTTCCCGGTTGTCACCAGCTGGCGAGTCAGCTATCATTGGACAGGTTCTTTATCAAGATTTGTCTTCTATTAAAATTCCGTGCTCATCGTCTACACGATTCAGGCGAAGACGCACCATTTTGCCGGGTTTGACGTCAAGTTCCCTGCCGGTGAGATCTGGCTCAATAGGTAATTCCCGGTGGCCGCGATCTACAAGAACGGCCAGGCGTACCTCCGCGGGCCGACCGAAATCGAATAGTTCATCCAGCGCGGCTCGGATGGTACGACCGGTAAACAACACGTCGTCAACGAGCAGAATCTCACGATTGTCCACGTCGAACATGCACTCCGTCCCTTTGACAATCGGCTGTGTACCGGAACTCGACAGATCATCCCGATACAGGGTGATGTCAAGGAGCCCCAGAGGAATGTCCGATTGCTCCTCCCGATCATAAGCGGATTTGACACGTTCCCCGAGCGGTACACCTCTGGTTCGTATGCCAAAGATTGCTGGATTGTCCCGAGTCTGAAGGAAAGTAACAAGCCTGTCCGTCCAACCCTCAAGTAACTGGTCCAGTTCCGCTTCCGCCAGAATCCAGTTTTCCTGTGAATTTTTCAAGATTAAGCCGATTATCGCACATAAAAAAATCATTTGTGCCTGATAGTTGACAGAAATTATAATCATACCGTTCGCCAAAAATAAAGACGGTTGGAACTACGATAATAGGTTTTTTATAATCATTCTGTCTTTCGCTACTTACGGGAAAAATACGTTTTTATGATACGAGGAACGAAACATGATCAGTTTTGAAGAGTTCAAACAGCTCGATCTTCAGGTCGGAACGATCGTGGAAGTGAATGAACACCCAAACGCGGATAAACTGGTGAAACTCTCCGCCGATATCGGGGAGCAGGAACCGATTCAACTTGTGGCTGGCGTAAAAGGATATTACGAAAACGAGGAACTGGAAGGTAAACAGATTGTGATTCTGACAAATATGGAACCGGCCACGATCCGGGGTGAGCGCAGTGAAGGGATGTTACTTGCGGCAACCACCGAACAGGATGTGGCCCTGATTGGACCGGACCAGAAGGTTCCTCCCGGTACAGGTATCGAGTGAAACGGAATACGGCGTTCAGAAAATAGATGGTATCATATGCCAGATTCCGATGACCTGTTCCATATCACTGCCCGGCTTACTCATTTTAAGGAGGCTGGAGACCCCAACACTTCTCAACTGTCCCAATACGGGCAGTTCCTGAAAGAATGGATCGATCGGCTTGCTTTACCGCTGAATCCTGACACGCTCAAGGGTATTCAGGGGAGGATTCCGAGTTGAACCTGATCTGTTCTGTTGTTACATCCTGGTATACGTTGGAAAAACCACGGCCGTTCCGAGCACCCTCATGGTCCGTGCTACCTGTTAACACATACAGCACATCCAGGTGTGCGGCGGAGTCCATGGATCATCAGGAGGTGTTAAACAGGCCTCTTCAAACTACTTTAGTGGGAGCCTCCGTCAGCTCCTACCGAAACGGATATCATATTCAAAATCATCGGCAATGGAGGAAAACCCGGCAATGAAAGTGACAATACTTGGTGCGGGAACCATCGCGTCTGCCCTGACGATTCCAATATCGGACAACGGACACCGTATTAACCTATGGGGAACACCGTACGATAAGGATATTTTGCGTGAGCTATCGGCGGGTCGTCAACATCCGAGACTTAAAAAAACACTGTCGACCAGCGTACATATTTTCCAGCCGGAAGAAATTGAAGAAGCGTTACAGGACGCGGAAGCGGTCATCCTCGGGGTCAGTTCGCAGGGGGTGGCTCCGGTACTTCGGAAAGCAGCCAAATTTATGCAGGACAATCAAATTTTATTATCCGTTCCGAAAGGAGTGGTCCAGTGGGAAGACAACGTACATTTAATGGCCTCCGGCATCCGAAAATTGTTAAAAAATAATGGAATGGGGGTCCTGCCGGACATCGTCCTGATGGCCGGGCCGTCAATCGCTGCCGAACTTGCTCGTCGAACATGGACTCCGGTTGATTTTGCCTGCGAACGAGAGGAAGCCGCCAGAACCTGTTCACGGATCGCTAAAACGAAATATTTTCGTACTCGTGTTTCAGGGGACGTGAACGGTACCGAAATCTGCCTCGGGTTCAAGAACGTGTATTCAATTGCTCTCTCGTGGCCGTCCGGTCTTTCACAGGGTTCAGAAGGATCGATGAGCAATGCACGATCATTTTTATTTATGGTAGCAATCAATGAATTAGAGCGCCTTGTCCGGACATCTGGAGGGAAACCGGAGACGGTATATGGGCGCCCTGGCCTTGGAGATTTCGTGACAACCTCCGAATCGGGTCGTAACGGGATGTTTGGGCAATTGCTGGGGGAGGGACATGAACCGGCTCAGGCCTTTGAAATACTCCAGGAAAAGGGAGTCGGAGTCGTGGAAGGATATGAGAATGGCAAAGCAGCACGGGAACTTGTGGACCGTTTCATTTCAGACAAAAAATCCGTTTCCGAAACATATCCGCTCCTGAATGAAATTTGCAATGTGTTGTATCGTAACAAACCGGTTGAAAAGGCAATGTCCGAGGTCTTCGAAAAAGTTGAATCCTCCCCGTATTACAATTAAATCTTTGAAATCTTCCGTACGAAGTTCGGATTCCCTCACGCCCTGAGCTACTCGACTGCTGAAAAGCCTTCACCACGGACGGCGGGCGTACGACTTATCGAAATTCCTCACGAATCAGCCGCAGGGCTTTCTGATTTGCTGTGGTCTGCAATATTACCCTCGACTCATCCCCTTTGACTGTCGCGAACGCCGTAATAATATCTATCCGTGCCTCGCTAATAGGAGTGGTCAGTCGCGACAGTTGACCGATTTCCTCTTCAAGCGTTACTACAATGTATTCTTCCTCCCGGACGTCGAAGTCAAACTTTTCGAGAGCGGATCTGGAGAGCTGGGGCTCACCGGTGTAGATGCGAATACATCCTGTTTCTTGCTGAGACGGCGTCGTAAACCCCTTGATACTGATTCCTTCCTGAGCAACAGCATCGGCAATCCGAGACAGC
>CAYXQY010000001.1:32178-66608 GCA_964466525.1 uncultured Planctomycetia bacterium | reverse complement strand
TGAAAACAGGAACGATTTTCTACGACAGACTGCTAAAATGCCCCTTCGACAGCAACTGAACATATATTTTCACGTGAACACGTCAGCCCGGTGCGTATTCATATTTCTTCAGCAGTTCAACCCCACCGGATCTGCTCACGTAATTTCGCGACGCTGAAACATCGCCGTCCCCACGCAGAGGATAAACGCGATATACAACCCGTGTGCAATCACGGCGTACTGAAGAAACGGATAAAAGTAAGCAATCAGGTCCGCGGCACTCATGTCCAACCGCCCCCCTACGGCGGAGGCGATGTTGAGGCGATAAAGGTCCGGTACGAGAAGAGATATCATCCACCCGATCCCCTTTTGAACAAACCCGGCCCCCTCCGCATGCACGAGCACTTCGTATAGACCCCCTGACAAACTCCCCAGGATCAGATAAAGTATCATAAACCCCGTGGTCGCCAGCACTTCGAAAAATATAAAACACACCGTCGTCACCGAGAGCACAATCGCAACGCTCAAAAATGCGGGCACAGTGGCAATAAACCCGGGCACAACCCATTTCATAAAAAATAGCTTCAACCCTACGTAGCCCCCCGTCAGGACCACATCCGTATCTGACGGGAGCTTTCCTTTAATACGTTCATCCCCTCCGGAGGAAAGGCCCGGTTGTTCCTTCGACGTCTGATACTGCGTCATGTACGTCGAGTACAGCTGTTCCTGGGTCGTGTTCATCATGCGTACGCGGTCGAACTGCCAGAGGTTCAAACAGAAAAGACAGAACAAAAAGAGGCTGGACAGAAAAATCGCGTACAGGAGACCGAGGTATTTGCCCGAGATAAAGGAAAACCGCGAAACCGGCTTGGACAGAACCGTTAAAACGGACATGCGCTTCATTTCTTTGCGTACGAGCAGCCATGCAAGCAACAGAGCCAGCAGATATCCGGAGGCCGTCAGCGATGCAATGCCCGTCTCCATGACCGCTGCTTCTTCGCCCTGAAAAACAAATTGCACAAGGTACTGCGACAGGTAAACGAGCACCCCAAAAATACAGGTCACGATATAATAGATGTTTTCCCGCCGTGCCTGGCTGGCCGTTGTACGGGTGATGTTGAGAAGTCCCTTCATAACTTACCTGTACGACAACCGGATCCGTTACGAATCCATCTGTGAGATTCCAACCTGTACCAGCAGTAGACCAATTGGAGTGAAGTACGCAATAAACGACCTTCAAAAACACGTATGAAATGAAAATGAGTACGAAATATTACGAAACGAATCCGATGTTTTCAAGTTTTTCACCGGATTGTTACAGACGGCGAAGAGGAGTAAAACGCATAGAACCGACAAAATCCGGCACGACGACAGTTGATGTAATAAAGATGGAGGCGTTCATCGAAGGATTCTACATCATTTTTGTTACATCCTTTAGGGGGTCAAACATTCATGGGGAAGGAAAAATGATCTATCTGAATACGAAAGTGCTTTCGTTTCCGGTATGCCACGGAGTTTAACCGGTTAGGATACCTTCGGACCATGGTTCATATTCAAACATCAGACAACAGGGAAAAGCCCGGGGACTACGTAAAATTGCTGATCTTTAAATGTGGTCCTTTGCTCCGAAGAACCGTTCTATACTCATAAAAAAACCGGTCCGATGAAATAATCACCGGACCGGAAATTTTTTTTCGTAACTGTGATGGTGTCGTACAAAGCGTAACGGAATTACATCGGCATTCCGCCGCCCATGCCTCCCATACCCATGCCTCCCATGCCGCCCATTCCGCCCATGCCTCCCATGCCCATGCCGCCTCCCATACCCATACCGCCCATTCCACCTCCCATACCTCCCATGCCGCCCATTTGACCGGCACCGGGCTGGCCTTCTGCTTCTTCCGCCTCTTCATCCACCATGCTGATCAGGGCATCGGTAATGAGCATCATATAAGCTGTGGTGGCACCGAACTGAAGGGCGTGTGCAACAACCCGGGTCGGATCGATGACACCCTGTTCAACGAGGTTGCCGTACTCCCGCGTTTTTGCGTTGAAGCCGTATTCGAATTCATCTTCCTTAAGAACATTGTTCTTCACCACATTTCCGGGGGAACCGGCATTGTCAGCGATTTGAACAATCGGGGCTTCCAGGGCTCGTTTCACGATATTCCGCCCGATCTTCTGTTCCTCCGTAAGTCCTTTCACGCGCCGGTCGAGCGTTTGCGCGGCCCGTAGCAGAGCCACTCCACCGCCGGGCACAATGCCCTCGTCCATTGCGGAACGAACGGCATGTAAAGCGTCCTCCACGAGATCCTTGCGCTCATCGATTTCAACGTCCGTGGCGGCACCCACGTTTATCCGTGCCACTCCACCGGCCAGTTTTCCGAGGCGTTCCTCCAGTTTCTCACGATCGTAATCCGAATCCGTCGATTCCAGTTTGTTCCGGATCTGCTGGACACGCTGTTCAATCTCACCGGTGGCGCCGGCCCCTTCGATCATCGTCGTGGAATCCTGATCAATCACGACCTTTTTCGCCGTTCCCAGCTGATCGATCGTGACGTCTTCAAGGCTCATGCCGGTTTCTTCCCAGATCACGTCTCCGCCCGTGAGAACGGCAAGGTCACGCAGCATCTCTTTTCGGCGATCCCCGTATCCAGGGGCTTTGACGGCGGCAGAATCAAACACGTCCCGCAGTTTGTTCACCACGAGCGTCGAAAGGGCTTCCCCCTCCACGTTCTCGGCAATCACAAGCAGAGGTTTATTCGTCTGATTGACCTTCTCCACGAGCGGGAGCAGTTCATCCATGTTGCTGATGTCATCCTCGTAGAGCAGGATCAGGGGCTCTTCGAGTACACACTCCCGGTTTTCCTCGTCCGTGACGAAATACGGGGATAGATATCCACGGTCAAACTCCATTCCTTCAACCGTCTCGACCGTGGTCTCAAGGCCTTTGCCTTCCTCTATGGTAACGACGCCGTCCTCCCCTGCAGCTTCCATCGCCTCCGCCAGTTTTTCCCCGATCTCGGGATCGTTATTTGCAGCGATTGTGGCAATCTGTTCAATTTTTTCTTTGCTATCGATGGGCGTACTTTTGTCCTTCAGGAAACGGATCACCTGTTCAATACTCCGTTCGATCCCTCTGCGGAGCTCGTTCGGATCCGTGCCGGCAACAACCGACTTCATGCCTTCCAGAAACACTTTCTCAGCGATAACGGTGGCCGTCGTTGTTCCGTCTCCGGACTGGTCGTTGGCGGACGTGGCTGCCTGCTTGACAATTTGTGCGCCCATGTTGCGGAACTTCCCTTCAAGTTCGATTTCTTCCGCAACGGTAACACCGTCTTTCGTAATGTTTGGCGTTCCAAAATCTTCCGCAAGCACCACGTTTCGCCCCCGCGGACCGAGCGTGCTCTTAACGGCTTTTGCAAGGGTCTGAACCCCGCTGCGAAGTTGCTCCCTTGCTTCCTGGTCGTATAAGATTCGTTTGTCCTCTAAATCGGTCATGACAGGTTTCTCCGGAATGAATTTCTTTTATAATTTCGAGTTCGAATCCTTTCTGTTTTACTTAATGACGCCGAGGATGTCCTCTTCCGACATCAGCAGATACTCACGGTTGTCGAACGTTACTTCCGTTCCTGCGTACGATTCAAACAGAACTTCATCTCCTTCCTGAACCTGAAACCCGGCGGATTCGCCGTTTTCCAGTTCGCGTCCGTCGCCGAGCGCTACAACCTGTCCCCGTTTCGGCTTCTCCTTTGCCGAATCGGGAATCACGATTCCTCCTTCCGTTCGATCTTTTGATTCAACACGTTCAAGAAGTACTTTGTCTCCCAGCGGTACAACTTTCATAGTTGGTTCTCCTTCGCGTAACAATTCAGAGCTTAATACAAACGAGTTCCTGATGTTCCAGAGTAGTCGGCACTTAATAGGAAGCAAAGTCTGTGCCAGAACAGTGATTCCCTTGAACTGACAGACAAATTACAGGGATATGGCAATAGAACAGTCCAAAACCGGCGTCTGAACGAGACAACGAACCCTGTGGCGCAGGTGTCGAAAGAGGGGTGGGCGTTCGATGGCCGACACGATTGTCAGGTCCCGCCGCCGGCGCGGGACATTCTGTCGAATAAATCGTCCCAATCTGTTGAAGAGTGTCGCACTCAGGAAGCCGGCTGCAACGTCTCTACACGGAATTCCATCGGAAGGACCTTTCAGGAAGCTGGAAAATCCCCCGGTGTTAGCGGGACGCGCTTCAGAAGAGAACTCCGTTGTTCGGCTCTACAGCTTGTCCGCTTTTTTCAGGATGGATTTGACGTTCTGCGTTGGTTTCGCACCATCGTCAATCCAGGACTCGAGACGGTCTTCATCGACGTCCACTCGGTTTTCAAAATCATCCTTTATGGGATCGTATTGACCGAGTACTTCCAGGGGGGCCCCATCTCTTCGGGTGGTTTTGTCAAACACACAAATACGGAATTGAGGTCGGTTCTTCCGTCCCGTCCGTTTCAAACGAATTCGTACGGCCATGGTTGTTTACGAGAACTCATGAATATAAAAACAATCGTTTGTGATGTTAAAACTGAACCATATTACGTCGTTAGAATCAAACGCGGACCCGTTCCTGCAATTCAGCATTGACAATTCTTTCCCGTTCGTTATTCCATGTACCGGCACGGAATCGACCTAATCATCCGACGGTTCCATGTCGAGCAGTTCCGCCAGACGATGCTTTACACGATCCATCATCTCCACCTGAAGATCCGGTTCGGCTACTGAGTAGAACTCGTCCTGCGTTCCTTTCACCCGAACGGTTAGAATGGTTTGTTCCTCCACACGTTCCTCGTTCTCAAGTGCAAGAAACCCCTTCCGCATTAACATGAGGGTAAGCAAATAAATTAGCCCTTTTTTTTCGTCATCTTCCGGCTTTAACTCCACTTCGTTATTTTTTGAGGGGGGAGCCTGATCGGACTGATTGTCCGTTTCGGTCTGAACCAGTCCCCGAAATACGCCGGCAAGAGTGGATCGATCCGGTTCCCGGTCGTCCTCCTCCTCCGGTTCCGGAACCTCCGTCCGCCAGTACGAATATAAATCCGCATCCGTTTTCTCCCAGCACTCCGAGCAGTAATCAACCCGTTCAAGGCTGCTTTGCTTACCTTCATTTTCCGCTTCGTTTCCATCTGCCTGTTCCGGAGCCCGTCCATCGTTACGTTCATTTTCAGACGAATCGTCCGTCACCTGTTTCTCCTCAGGCTCAATCCGTGACAACCCGGAAAAGTACACGTCCCCCGACTCGGAAGCCTGCCCGCACCTCGAACAGTTTGCCGAGAAGGTCGTGAACGTCCAGTTATCTTCTTTCAGTTTCCCGGTAAACATCGGGTTCTGTTCCTTCGAATAATTGTAATTTCGTCCTGAGCTCCCTCCGGCCCTGACCGTTCTGTCCGATCCCGCCGCTTTGCGTTAACGAACGTTTCCTGAATACTCATTCCTGTACCATCGGTTCCAGGCATTAGCAGAATTCTTCATCTCCGATTCGCCGGATATCTCCTTCAGGGCCTCGTGAATGGCCTTTCGGTGAGTTTCCGCCGCCCTGCCGTCCCGTTTTTCCAGATCCTTCAGAGCAAGGATAAGTGCTCGTACTACATCCCGTTCGTGACGGTAAAAATAACGCAGTGCCCCGGCGGCAGACTTCGCCACTTCCGGGTTGGGATCCCTCAACGCTTCGGCAAGCGGCTCGATCGCTTCTTTTCGCTCTTTGAATACACCAAGGGTCGTCACGGCTGCATTCCGGACGAGCGGGGCATCATCCTGATCGACGACATGCGAGAGCAATTTGATCGCTCGAGGAACGTCCTCCGTCTCAACAAGTCCGTTGGCCATAGCTATACGGATGCGTACTTCAGGGTGCTGAAGGGCCTTCCGGATTCGATTCCAGCGTCCGGCATACACCTGTACCTTTGCCAACCCCTCCAGAACCACCATAGCTCCCGGCACAGACTTCCCCTGTTTCCTGGCCTGTTTAGCCCGTTCAGTGAGCGAAACCATCTGTTCCCAGGCCCGGTCCACAACCTCCGAACCACACTTTGCAATCTGTTTTGCTGCCTGACGCCGGTACCGGGTTTGTTCGTCGAGCAACTGTACCATGTGACGAATGAACATGTCTCGCCCTTCCGGTCCCTCCTCGAGCATCCGTCTGCGAACATCATCCCAGGTCTCTTCATTTTTTGTGGGGAGCCTGAGAACCATGGACTTCAATTCTCCCCAGCGAACCAGCTCCTGTCGAGCCTGCTTTCCTTCAACCCCTGTTTGCTGCGCCTGCTCAACGTGTTCCCGGATTACGTCCGGAACGTGCTCGTCGCTGTACGTACGAAGGTTCCGGGCCGCACGTTTCCAATCGGATGGATTCGAGGACGAAAAGGCCTTCATAAGCTCAGCCAGACTTTTTACCACCTCCCGCTCCTGTTCCTGTGAAAACTTCTCGTTCCTTGCTCCCTGCTTTCGGGTCTTCGAAACGTCTTTGGCGCCTCCATCCTTTTTCGTTTCATTTCCGGAACCGGACGTCGCACATCCACCAGCACTCAGGAGAACCATTCCCAGGAAAACCACGCCGGCGGTACGGGTAAAAATAGCCCGTGGATCGACGAAAACGATCTGATTCTGTCGTGAATTACTCATAACAGTTGTTGTTCAACCGAGTCCGAAGATCGTTCATTCGTTTCTGCTGGTTGTCCAGACGGTTCCGAAGTGCCGAGGTCTTCGGATCATCCGGAAGTTGACCGATGTTGTAGCTCGCAAGGTCTCGAACCGTGGCCGATGCCGTGCGCAACAGCTCAATTGCCAGGGTCACATCCGTTTCAAGAGACGTGTTAAGTTCTTCTCGAACAGCCAGAACATATTCAAGAAGATCGAGACAGCAGCCACCGATATCCAGTGGAACCTTCGTCGATTCTCGCAAAGCCTCATGGACGCTTTCCTCGGAACCGGTTTCGGATTGACGCAGTTCACTATAGGACTCGAACGCCCGTTGATCTCGCTCGGCCAGTTCCAGCAGGCGATGAGCACCATTTCGAACGTTTTCAATTGCCGACTGCTCGAGTTCACCGAGCGATTCAGTACATGATATGCCTGTGGCCATATGAATCAACCCCCCCCCAAGCGCTCCGGCAACAGATGCCACCGCTCCGCCTCCCGGTGCGGGGGACGGATCTGCTATTTGATCGATCAGTTCCCGCAGTTTCATCTCAGTAACCTCCGGTTCTCCGGTATCCTTCTTCATGCCGGTCCCTCCCCTTCGTCCAGCGGTTCCTGCACGTCCACTTCGTTCCGGTCCTCGGATGACAAAAGAGAACCCACCAGGTCATACCATTCCTTCGGCGTCAGCTGCTCCGGTCGCTTGTCGAGAAAAAGATCCACGAAACTTCCATACATGTCCACGTCCTCGATCGAATAATCATCACTCAGTTTAATATTGTTTCGAAGTGTCTTCCTTGGATGCATAAAGAGCGTCCGAACAACGGATTTCATCCGCTCGTATCTGTCGAAGGAGGCATCGATATCGACCCATTCACTATCCTGAATCACACGGCATAGGACGGATTCCACCTCCGGTTCCGGCCAGAACACCTGCCGGGGCACCGTCTCAAGCACCTCCATCTGGCCCCGCCACTGAAAAAGGACGGAAGGAATGCCAAAATCGGACGTTCCGGGCATGGCCATGAGTTTCTCGGCCAGCGCTTCCTGCAGTACGATGAAATTCTCCCGATCAAAGGACATGGGACTCTCAAGCAGTGAAATCAGGATATTGGTCCCCCGGCGATACGGCAGGTTGGATACCAGCCGGATTGAATCCGTCGCCGCACGTTTCAGCGTGTTTCGAATCATCACCTGGAGGTCGGGCTGCACGCGTTCCTCCTCGTCCAGAACGTCGTTCACAAAGAGGGAGAGTTCCTCGGGGTCGCCCGTCTGTTTTCGACAGAGGTCTGCGAGGGTTTCGTCAATCTCGACCCCGACCACGTAACATCCGCTTTCCAGAAGTGTCGTCGTCAGATGCCCGGGGCCGGTTCCGATTTCCAGAACGACGTCTCCCGGCTCCGCGCCCGCCTGATCAACGATATAGGATAGGTACCCCGAATCCGTCATAAAATGCTGCCCCCGGGCGCCCGAAGGCTTCTTATCAAGCTTTTGCAGTTCATTTTTCAGGGTTTTTCTGGACCACATATTTCGATCAAGGAATTTGGTTCACGTATGCCAGTGCAAACTCGATGCCTTTGAACAAAGACCAGCCGTATAGCCCGACCAGCACCAGGAGCCCGGTCCATTTGAAAAACCGAAAGATACCACCTCCATGCTGTTCTGAGTTCAGGTCTACCGGAAGCAGCAATCCAATCAATAATCCCCCTACAAGTCCCCCAATGTGTCCTGCATTGTCGATACCCGCAATCCAGAAACCCAGCGCAAGATTCACCACCGTCCAGAATAGAAGGGGGCCTGCCAGACGTTTACGAATCTGTTCGGGTATACCTTTCTTCTTGATAATCGTAAGTGCAATCGCCGCGCCCAGCAAACCAAAAATAGCTCCGGACGCCCCCGCCGAAGCAGGGCTTACTCCAAATTTCCAGCTCGCGAGACTTCCCGTCAAACCTGAAAACAGATAGATGACCAAAAAATCCGCAATCCCGTAAATATTCTCCAGTAGTTTTCCCAGTATCCACAGTGCATACCCATTCAGAAGCAGGTGAATCCAGCCAATATGTAACAGCGTACACGTGGCCAGTCGCCAGTACTGGTGCTTCGGAAAGTTGATGTTGCCCTGTTCCGTAAAGCCAAAGAGTTCTGCAAACCGGGATTCAATCCATACGTTCCGCACCGCCTTTTCCAGGTTCTCTTCCGTCAGGCCTGTCGAATCCGGATCCGCCTTAAACTGACGATCCAGTGCCTTCTTGAGTTCTTCCAGGCTCTCGACCTGGAACGGCTTACCAGAAACGGCACCTGAAACCTTCCGAAGCCGTTCCCGCAGGTTTACGCTCCCGCTCTCGTACGGTTCATCAATCATGTAATCGGCTTTCATCCCGAAGATTGCAAGAGCTACGGGATCATGTGTGGGGTTCGATATCTGACTGCCGTCCGGGTACTGTGTCTGAACCCCGAACCTGACGGACAGGAAGATAAGCCCGATGAGGACAAGAAGCACCGTAGACGCCCACGGCAGTCGATTGACGCGATGAATAAACTGCATCACTTCCACGGGGGGCGTCGAATCCGATCCCGGTGTCTCCCCCCGCACCGGTTCTGCCTCCGGAACCGGTTCGGAAGTTATCTCACCGGCTGGATAAGCGGGTTGCTCCAATTGATCCCCCTGATACCGGTATCGGCTCGCCTGCTGATGGCGGGTTTCTTCGATTTCGAGTTCGGTTTTGCGTTCCTCGATGACCTGCCTCCATTCGGGATGGACATCCCCATCCAGCTTTTCCAGCGCCCGGTCGTAAAGGCGACGGGCTTCATCAAACTTTTGATTTGCCTGACACCCTCTCGCCTTCCAGTACGATTCGTAGGCAGCAGGAAGTGCATCACCATGTTTGTCCTTCATCCGACGAATTAACATTTTCCCCGCATCGTACTGGCCCTGGAGCATCAGGTATCCCAACCGTGCGGTTTGAGCCGCCACCTCCTGCTGATCCGTGAGTGATCGACCCTCCAGAACAATAAGCATCCGCTCTGCAAGGGTAAACTTTTCACGTTCCACCGCCCCCTGTGCCACGTATATAATCGTTGGTGTCCATAGCTGGCGATCATCGAGATCCTCAATTCGTCCGAATTCCCGAACAACCGAAACCCAGTTTCGCTCCCGTCCTGAAATCAGAATATGCAACTGACTACGCTTCTCCGTTACACGGTCGATGTCGGGCCCCTTTTCCTCCAGTCGTCGCAGCACGTCCCGGGACCGGTCCACTTCCCCCTTCCGTAATAGCTGACAGGCTTTTGCAATTGATTCGATCATGCGCTCCGAACGCGACCAGACCATCCACCGTATCACACCCTGAGTAAGCGCCGCTCGCTGAAAATCCCCCCCCCGAAACGCATGGTCCCGTAGATAAATGAGCAATCGGGGCGTTAGAACGATCAGGAAAAACAGAACGGGCAAGATCCACTGCACCGGATCACGAACGTAGAGACCGGTCAATAACACGCCGAGGGACAGCGCAAACAGTGTGCCCAGAACGAACAGGTACCCCTGATTGCCCTCCGGATCCTCCCGGTATCGACGATACATGACGAATCCCGTACCGGTGATGACGATCAACGTAAAGATCAGGTCCATGGGTACATGTTATTCCGGAATTTATGAGGCATGATCCACCATTCTTTTCGCGAGATGCACCGCATTACGCAGCGACTGATCGGATGCTTCCCCCGTACCGACCAGGCCGAACCCTGTACCGTGAGCGACACTTGTCCGTACCATGTCGAGCCCGAAGGTTACGGAGGCACATCTGTTCAAACCCCGCGCCTTGAACGGGACGAACGCCTGATCGTGAAACATCACTACCACCGCGTCGCACTGTTCAAATCCATCTTCCGTTAAAAGTGACTCCGCCGATCGGGGGCCGATCAATCGGAAACCCCGGTCCTGCAGGTCTCGTACGACCGGCTCAATCACCTCCTGTTCTTCCGTCCCAATTTTCCCTCCTTCCCCGGCATGTGGGTTTAAACCCGTCACACCAATCACCGGATCGCACAGGTCCCAGAATAGTTCGAGGTCCCGATGCAGGGTTCGAATCGTTTCCGAAAGCAGTGATTCATTCAGTGCAGAAGGCACCTCCCTTAACGGGAGATGACGGGTCACCGTCGTGGCGAGCCAGCTGTCACAGGTAATGCCCATGACCGGATGCTCGCTCCCCTGACGGTCCGCGAACCATTCCGTATGTCCCCGGAACGATGGGTGAAACGTTGAAATGCTTTTCTTGGACACCGGACCGGTCACAATTCCATCGACCATGTTCCGTTCAAACAGTTGATAAACCGACCTGATGTAGTCGAATGAGGCCCTCCCCGTACTTTCCGACGGTTCTCCCCGGATGGCACCGGATAGCTCCAGGTCGGATGGGTTCCAGATCACAAGCTTTTCCTCCAGATGAAGCCGGTCGGGAACTGTTTTTCCTGAATACACGGTCACCTGCTTCGCACGGGATCCCGTCAGTTTCTCCAGCAGGAACTGATCATCCCCGACGAGGACCAGTGAACACCCGTCCGGCCGGCCAACGTCGTTGATGTACTGACCCAGCACCTCCGGTCCGATACCGGCTGGATCTCCCATTGTGACCCCCAATGTCGCAGACATCTGCTATTCCTCATATATCGATCAAAAAACGTGGATCGTCTCATGCAACGCCATTTAGACGGTGAGAAACATCTTACCGGATAACACCACAGGTTCGAAGAACAGAAATGTGTTCTCACCGCAGAAGCCAATTGGTCACACGAAGCCGAGATCTACCGGCTACATAATTTTATGAACCTCCACCGGAGGAGGTCACAGGTTGTTCGGTAAGGTTGGTATGCACCGACTGAACGTCAAGGTTTTGTTCCAGGGCAGAAATTAAGCCCTCGATCTGCTTTTCTTCTGCCGCCGTTACCGTCACCTCCGTTTTCGGGACCGGTACAATTTTCGAATTTTGAACGTCTACATCACACTCGTTCAACCCGGTCCGGAGCGTATCAAACTGCGTGGCGGGCCCCGATATTGTGTACCGATCCTCGCTGGACCGAATATCGTTTCCCCCGTTTGAAATTACCACCTCCAGAAGCTCCTCCTCCGTGATCGAACCGTTCCGGACGATGAAAATACACTGCTCCTCGAACATCGGAGAGACACTCCCCTCTTCGGCAAGCGATCCGTTGTGTTCGTTGAAGATTTGCCGCAGGTCCGCATGTGTGCGATTTCGATTGTTCGTATATGCTTCCACAAGAACCGCCACCTGCCCCGGGGCGTACCCCTCGTATCGCACAGCCTCGCCTTCCTCCCGATTCAGCTGTCCCGTACCGCGCTTGATCGCACGTTCAATGTTTTCCGAGGGCATGTCCGCGTCACGAGCTTCCTCGATCGCCCATTTCAATTCGAGGTTCGTCTCCGGGTCTCCCCCTCCCTGCCGGGCGGCACGAATAATCTTTCGTGAAAGGCGGGCGAAAAGTTTCGCTCTCCTCCGGTCCACCCGTCGCTTGCGATATTTACGGTTTTGCCACTCTGAGTGTCCGGCCATCGTGGTTACTCGCTACAGGTTTCGAAAAGAGACTTGAACGCCCGACGGAACTGACGGAGCAAAGTAGAATCAACACAAGCTTCACGTAGGCCTGTCAAAATAATGAAGTGAACTGTCCGCAGCCGCTTTATTCGTAATAAGTTCGCCCGAGCTCATTTACGATTGCACGCTTGACCGCCAGCGGATCAAAACGTCCCGTCCTGCGATACAGCACCTCCCCGTCCGGACCGTAGATAACGGTATGCGGTACCGGTCCGTTCCATTTCGGGTCCAGAAGCCCCGCGAACTTTTGTCGCTCCCCCGCCGGGACAATGAAATTGTTCATGGACGCGTGGTACTCGTTAAGAAATGAGTCAACAGCTTGTCGATTGTTCATCGTGTCGATACTGATGGTGTACATCTTGAAATCCCGGGATCGATAGATGTTGTTGATCTCCACCAGATCCGGAAACTCCTCCTTACAGGGTCCGCACCACGTGGCCCATACGTTGAATAGCTGAACGTTTCCCTGTTTGTTTTTCAGGATCTTCTTCAGTTCCGTAAGATCAAGTTTCTCCAGGGAAGCAGTCTCTTTGGCTAACTTCTCTTTTGCTTTCCGTGCCTGTTTGCGCTTTTTTTCCCACTTGATGGAACAGCCAAATACCTTCGTGGTTTGTTCCGGTACCTCTTCTCCGTTCAACAGCGCGTCAATGGCCTTGCGGAAAAAGTTCTTCTCCACTTTCTCGGGATTCTCGTTGTCGTCGATGGCCCCCTGATATCTCAGTTTTCGTTGCCTGTCAAACAGAAATGCGTGAGGAGTAGCAGCCGGCCCGTATTTATTTGACACCTCCTGCCGATCCCCGTCGTACAGGTACGGAAAGTTAAAATTCCGCTGCTGTGCCCGAATCTTCATCCCTTCAAACGTATCATTCAAATCCGAATACCGAAGCTCGTCCGGACGCAGCGCCCGGGGGTCGTTCGGAGATATTGCCACAACCTGCAGTTTCTCATCGTCGTAATCCTCGGAGATCCGTTTAATTCTTTGTTCGTACGCCTGGGCCGTGGGACAGTGATTACACGTAAAAATGACCGCAAGCAATCGGGCGTCGCTGTAGTCCTGCAACGAATGTTTCTTTCCGTCCACTCCCTCGAGTTCAAAAGCAGGAGCGGAAGCTCCTATTTCCAGCGGCTGGGGTTTCGACTGCGCTTCGGAAACGACGGAAAAAAGAAGGAGAAACGAACAGATCAATTTGGGCACCGTTTTCATCATTGTTTTGATCGTGTTGAATCAGATTAACGAGCAGACATACTATTCAAATGTACCATTGTAGTAAGTTTACCACCTCTTGTAAATGATTTTCCGTTGACCGCACCGGGTTTCTACCACTTATCACCCTGTGACATCGGGTCAGTGCCAGGCCTGAACGAAGCCGGAAGCCCCTCCTGACGTCCGGAGACCGAGAGAAAAGTTCCTGATCCAACCCAGAAGACGTGCCAGATAAAAATTACCACACAGACCTCATTGGCGATTCGTACAGACCCATTTATAATGAAGCCAGGGAGAGGGACTGAAATGGACCCTGCATGTGTACAACGAATTCCATCTCCGTTCAACGGACGCAGTTCGTGTTCACCTTGAACGCGCCGTCATGGCTCTGGCTGCTTTTGATTGTTCCGGCGTACCTTTTCTACCTCCTCTTTATTCAGTCCACTCAACGGAAATCGTTCCCAAGCCTGCTCCTGTGGAAACAACTCAAACAGAATCTGGATCAAAGCGATTCCCCCTTTCCGTCCCTCCATTACATCCTCACAGCCGTCCTCCTTTCCTTGCTTCTGAGCGGCATTATTGTCGCACTTGCCCGTCCTATACTCCCCTCCTTATCACAGAACACATCTCAACTGCGGATATTCATCGACATGACGGCAAGCATGAACATTCAGAACGAACAGGGAGAAACCCGTTTCCGGAGAGCCCTCCAGAAACTGCATGAGTTAAACGACGCAGAGAACATCCCGAACCAGTGGACCGTTACCCAATTAACCCATCCCGTTTCATCAAGATCCGGGACGCCGGACGAACTCCTTGAGTTCCTGAGCAAGCAACAATCCTCCCACCTTTCCTTTTCTCGAAACTTCGAGGATCAGTTGCGGGACCTTCTTAAAAACGAAACGAAACCCACCCTCCTGATAACGGATTCCCCACGACTGGACGACACCCTTTTCGACAAAAACACGCAGCGCTGGGTCGTTGGTGAACCGCGCAGCAACACAGGCATTATTTCACTCCGAGCCACGAAAACCGGCTCAACCCTTCGGGTCGCAACCGATATTCGCCATTACGGCCCATCAAATCGTAACGTGCACGTTGAGTTACAAACCGCAAACGGCGATACGTTACAGTCCAGACAGGTTCCTCTTTCAACGGACCGGACCAACTCCGTGTTTCTCACCTTCAAAGACTGGCAACATTCAACCGGTAAAATCAGGATATATCCGGGAAACGACGATGCGCTGTCCGCCGACAACACTGCCTACTTTGCCGTCACGGATCCGTATCGATTACGTACACGCTATGAGGGGCCAGACAATCGACACATCCGGCACGTATTATCCGCCCTGGAATGGATCCATCCCGTTTCGGATGCCCCCGATGTCACGTTTTACTATAAACCTTCCGAAGAGACCGCCAGATCAATCTGGAAAAACCCACCGTCCCCTGCCCTTGTCATTTCTCCCTCCACCAATAAAGAAGTTCCCTTCTCAACAATGCAGCTGATGGAACAAACCCGCCTCAGACCGGCCCGTCATCCCATCGTACAAAACCTGATGCTGGAGCATGTCCGGGTAAACAGACCCCGCGTACTGACTGAATCGGATTCTGCCCCCCCTGTTCAGGAGGTATTGATGGCGGGAAAACATCCAACCACGTTTATCAAACAGACGCCCGGTCCCCAATTATGGATGCTTTTCGATCCGTTTATACAGTCAAAACGTGTCGCTCAAACTTACTGGTCAATCCATCCGGACACCTACCCGGAATTCATCCAGTTCTGGCAAAATACAATGCAATACGTTCATCCGCTGAACCTCTCTCAACACGGCGATATCGTGTACTGGAAAACGGGAGATCCGATTCGATCTCCACAACGGGCGTCTCCTTCGTCGTCTTCCAGCGATCAGTTGCATACGGTTCAGACGGGAATACACTCCATGGATACAGCAGGTCGGGCGTGGCCGATTCCAGTAAATTTGAATTCAGCATCCGAAACAAATACACTTGTTAAAAATAGAGATCAAAACCGACCGATTTCGTTCACACCAATTGGGAAAGAACGTACCGATCAGCCAATCCATCATCGGATACAGAGCGTGCTTCTTCTTCTGTTTCTGTTCACCCTGATTCTGATCTCGTTTCTTCACCGGACGCCACCGTCCCGGTAATTATCCTTCCGTTCCCAAGTTCTTTCCTCTGGCAGCTTATCCTTTCATTGATATCCGTTCGAGGATCATTCCTGTGTCTTTTCACAACGATTCAGGAAGAAACACCCTACTCGCTTGGCTTTTTATCTACTTCCTCTACCATTATTTGATTACATTCTCGACAACATCTCATGAACGACGTTCAAACACCCGATCGAACGATTGAAACAAGATATGGTCTTTTCGCGGCCAAGACACTGATGAGTGCGGTGGAGCTTAATCTGTTCACCGAACTGGACGAGGAACCACTATCCAGAATCGAGGTGGAAGATCGACTGGACCTCCACCACCGGTCATCGGAAGATTTCCTCGATGCACTCGTCGCCCTTGGCTTCCTGGAACGGGAGGACGGGCTGTACGAAAACACCCCTGAATCATCCAAATTCCTCGTTCGCGGGAAACCAAATTACATGGGCTCCCTCCTGGAAATCACCAACGACCGGCTCTACGAATACTGGGATTCGCTGTCCGAAGCGCTGAAGTCCGGTGAGCCTCAGAATGAGTTAAAAAATGACGGAGAAGCAAACTTCTTCGACAAGGTGTACTCGGACGACGACAAACTGAAAGAGTTCGTGACCGGAATGACCGGATTGAGCACGGGAAGTGCAAATGAACTGGCAACTTCGGATCGCGTGGACTGGACACAGTACGATACGGTTTGTGATATTGGCTCCTCTGAAGGTGTGGTTCCGGTGACCCTTGCCGAAGAACACGATCACCTGACGGTAACCGGTTTCGACTTGCCCGAAGTACAAAAACATTTTGACTCATACGTTGCGGATCACGATCTCTCCGACCGGGTGTCCTTTATCGCCGGGGATTTCCTTGAAGACCCCCTTCCCTCAGCGGACGTCCTGATCATCGGACACGTTCTTCACGACTGGGGATTTGACGTGAAGCGATCCCTGCTTGAGAAGGCTTATGACGCACTTCCCGATGACGGACTCCTGATCGTTTACGGATCAATCATTGACGATGAACGAAAGGAACGTAAATTCGGACTTCTGAAAAGCCTGAACCTCCTCATAGAAACACCGGGCGGATACACCTACACCTCCAGGGACGGTCAGCGCTGGATGAAAGAAGTCGGTTTCTCCGATACCACAACGGAGGATCTCGGCCGAGTGACCCGGATGATCAAAGCTTATAAATAAAATTAAACCGGATTTATAACAGTCCCTCTGACGGATGCCGGATGATGCATAGCCGGATGACCTGTGCAGCCAACTCCTCATGGTTCCCGACGTCACAAATACCGACTCAACCGGATTCTTCAAATGACCGTTAATCGATTCCATCTACGTGTTCCCGTCGGTTTCGTTTATTAAGTACGAAAGCTACATTCCGTCAACGATCAACCGGTCGATCCGCTCTACTCCAGATCACATTGGATTTCTCTACCTGAAAACGATATCTTGGGGGGTGAAAAGACACAGTAATTGTTCCTGACAGGATGAAGCAGGGTCCAATATCTGATAAAACAAACGGTGTGTTTCTGGAGACTTTTCAGGATAGACCGCTTTCAGAACTGTTCGTTTATCTTCTTACCGAGCCCATAATCGAATGAGTGTCCGTATATCCGTTCTTTTACTGATATGTACTGTTTCCATTCCTGTTTTCCTGCCATCCTGTCGATCATCCCGCAATGCAGGGAACGACCAGGAAAACCCCGAACCACGTTTTCCCGCGTATCGAGTTCAGGAGACATTTCAGACCCCCGAACTGACGGATCGGGACCGAAAGCTTGCAAAAAACATTCGCCGGCACCAGCAGGGACGCGTTACACCACTGGAGGAAATCAAACGTCAGTCAAAAATTCTTCGGTACATTCAGTCCCTCTCATCAAACGAGATCACCCGACGGGTATCGGGAACCGGAACGACAATCGCTGCCGGATTGAACGATCGTGAACTACCGGCAGATTATTATGGGAGGTGGTTTCGGATCCGGGGCCGACCCGTATCGACGCCGGAGGACAATCCGTTTCGCGGACACCTGGACGTAAATGCCACGATCCAGCAGTTTACCGTCGAAAATCCGGCCGATTACGAGGCACCGGCACAAAAAATGTACTACGTCATTGTCTCACTTGAAGAACTTCCCCCACAACGCCCGACGGAGGTCATCCTCGAGATGGACGGATTACTCTGGACCACGTGGGACCTACCGTCGATCGGACCGACCAAAACCGGAAACACCCCACAAACGGGAATTCCCGTGCTGTTCGTGAAGGAGTATCGAATCGTAAAAAAATAGCATGAGCGAAGAGCAGCCACATTCAGAAACGATCTGGGCCCCATGGCGAATTGACTACATCCTTTCCAGGGACGAATACGCGGGCGGCTGCTTTTTCTGCGAGGCCTTCAAGGCCGATCCGAACGACTGGAAAGACCACAAGCTGCTTCACAAATCGGCCCTTCACGGGGTCCTGCTGAATAAATTTCCGTATAACACCGCACATGCACTCGTGGCCCCGATCGACCACGTCCCCGACCTATCGGACCTTGACGCGGATCAGAAACTCCAGCTGATGCAGGCTGTTGAGAACTATTGCTCGATCACCCGGGAGAAAATGAACCCGGATGGGTTTAATATTGGCGTGAACCTCGGTGAAGCGGCGGGAGCCGGGGTTCCGGAACACCTGCATATCCACGTGGTGCCCCGCTGGGAAGGAGACACCAATTTTATGCCGGTCACCGCCAATACCCAGGTCATGCCTCAGAGCCTGGATGAATTATACGATCTCCTGCGTGAGGCGTATTGACACCGGACTCCGACGGGAGACGAGAACACGAGTAAGGGAAGCATTCACCTTGGGAAGATTTGCGAACACGCCCGTAGAGAAACGCGATTATTCCTCTTCCTGCATTTCCGGGGAGTAGTTTGGTGCTTCCCGGGTAATGGTGATGTCATGCGGATGACTTTCTCGATTCGCTGCAGCGGTAACACGTAAAAACTCCGCATTTTCCTTCAGTTCACCAATGTCTTTCGCACCGCAATATCCCATCCCCGCCCGTAAACCGCCCACAAGTTGATACACCAGTTCTTCCAGGGGGCCCTTGTACGGAACCCGACCTTCCACGCCCTCCGGAACAAGATCCTCCTCGGACTTCTGGTCCTGCTGGTAACGATCCTTGCTTCCCTTGACCATTGCTCCAAGCGACCCCATTCCTCTATAAGCTTTGTACGCGCGACCCTTGTACAGAATCCGTTCGCCGGGGCTTTCCCTGACACCGGCGAAGAGACTGCCCGCCATGATGCAATCTCCTCCAACCGCAATTGCTTTCGTTATGTCACCGGATTGCGTAATACCCCCATCCGCAATCAGTGGGATGTCCGCCGGGGCACAGGCCTTCGACACGTTCTGAATAGCGGTGATCTGCGGCACGCCAACCCCCGCTATCACACGCGTTGTACAGATCGCACCGGGACCGATCCCGACTTTTATGCCGTCCGCACCGGCCTCTATTAAATCACGAGCTCCCTTTTCCGTAGCCACATTCCCCGCCACCACCTGAAGATCGAAGTTCGATTTCAGTTCCCGTACCGTTTCAATGACCCCCGACGAATGTCCGTGTGCTGTATCGACCACGATAAGATCCACGTCGGATTCCATCAATTTCTGCGCTCGTTCATAGTCCTCGACGCCCACGGCCGCTCCAACGCGCAGGCGACCTCGGTCATCCTTGCACGCGTTCGGATGTTCCTCCTGCTTTCGAATGTCCTTTATCGTGATTAACCCCTTCAACACGTTGCTCTCATCAATAAGAAGGAGCTTCTCCACCTTTTCATTCAGCAACTGTTCCTTTGCCTGATTGAGGGTCGTGTCAGGTGGAGCCGTCACAAGGGATTCGGATGTCATGACCTCCGTGACCGACTGATCCCCATCCTGGTGAAACCGCAGGTCCCGATGTGTGAGAATGCCTTCAAGGTGATAGGACGAATCAACGATCGGAATGCCCGAGATGTTGTGTTTGTCCATAATCGAACGAGCAGTCGAGATGGACGCATCCGGTTTCAGCGTAATCGGGTCCCTGATCACGCCACTTTCCGAACGTTTCACTTTAAACACCTCGCGTGCCTGCTCCTGCGGGGACAGGTTCTTATGAATAATTCCCATTCCACCTTCCTGCGCGAGGGCAATGGCCAGCCTGGCTTCGGTCACTGTATCCATGGCCGCCGAGACCAGAGGGATATTCAACTCGATTCCCCGGCTGATCCGGGTCCGCGTCTCGACCTCTTCAGGTAGAACGTCACTGCGAGCCGGTACAATGACGATGTCGTCAAATGTAATCCCTTCTCGCAATTCCATAAGATTTGTTGAAATAGAAAGGGAAACGGAAGAAGATAAACCAAAATGGTAGGTACGTAGTATATTTACGGTTCCGTTATAAGTCAAGCATGTATGACTTCCAGAAACGTTATAGAACGGGTTCGAAAACCGGCCGTCGGATTAATTGTGATCGCGGTTTGTAACGTATTAATCTGGCTGCGATTGTTCGAACGGTTAATTACATCACACGGCGAATGGACGACGGAATCTTTCACCACCATATGGGTGGACGTCCTGTTCCTATATCTTCCTTCCCTGCTGGACGTCGAATCGATGACCGCCCCTCCGGTGCTGCTGTTTTTAAAAGCAGGAATCCTGATGAACCTCATCATATTCTACGGCGCAGCACACATGATGGCGGGCAAACGATATTACCTTTCGTACTGCTGTAGCATACTGGTTTTAACCCCGCTCATTTCCCCGTTATTTCTACTTGCCGTTCCCGTGGGCCTGTGGTCCATACATACATTGAACCAGCCAGAAATATATGCGGCGCTGATGCAGGATCAGCTCTCGGAACCCTGACCGGCGTTGTTTTCCACCAGTCCATCCCTTATATATGTTTACTACCTGTATTTATTGTCCGCCCTACCGATATCCCATTTTGGGATATCATATTTTTTTGAAGGGCACCTGAGGCAAACTTCGTCATATTTCTTGAATCGGTTTCCACTCTTCTCAGCAGGGAGATTTTTCTAATGAAAGCGAGCGTAGGCGTCGACGTAGATATTCTTGAACAACTGGACCTGACTCAGGAGGACATTGATGAACGTGTGAACGAAATTATGGGGGGCATCGAAGCGGATTCGCTGGAAGGGCTCTATCAGGACTCCACCCAGGAATTTAAAGAGGACACGATCATTGATGGGGAGGTCATTGACATTCAGGACGGGGACGCAATTATTGACATTGGTTACAAGTCGGAGGGAATTGTCCCCCTCGACGAATTCGAAAATCCGGATGAGGTCACGGTCGGTGACGTATACGAAGTGCTGCTCGAAAGTGTCGCAGAACAGGGGGGCATGCTCCAGATTTCTCACGAGAAGGGTCGGCAGATACGGGCCTGGGAAAAAATTATCGACGAAAAGGAAGAGGGCGACATCGTCGAAGGAAAAGTCGTCCGTCAGGTCAAAGGGGGATTGCTTGTGGATATCGGCGGAATTACCGTGTTTCTGCCCGCCTCCCAGGTGGACATCAGAAAAGTGCCTGACATCGGCGTATTTATCGGTGAAGAGGTCAAGTGTAAAATCCTTAAGATCGACGAGGAACGCATGAATATTATCGTTTCTCGCCGGCGCCTGATCGAGGAGAAACGGGAACGACAAAAGAAAAAACTGCTTGAGGAAATTGAACCCGGTCAGATCCGTGAAGGAGTGGTCAAAAACATTGTGGACTTCGGGGTGTTTGTCGAACTCGGTGGAGTGGATGGCCTGCTTCATATTACGGACATGTCCTGGGGACGTGTTGAAGACCCACGTGAAAAGGTGGAGCTGGATGAAAAAATTACGGTCAAGGTTCTTGACGTTGACAAAGAGCGAGAGCGAATCGCCCTGGGCCTCAAACAGCTTCACGACAACCCCTGGGAAAACATCAACGAGAAGTATCCGGTGGGTTCCCGTGTCGAAGCCCGCGTCGTAAACATTCTCCCTTATGGCGCGTTTCTTGAAATCGAACAGGGACTCGAAGGCCTCCTCCATATTTCTGAAATGAGCTGGACCGAGCGGATCAACCATCCGTCGAAAGTCGTCTCGATCGGAGACGTCATGGAGGTCGTCATTCTCAGCGTTGACGAGGAAAAGGAAGAAATTTCGCTCGGCCTGAAACAGACGGAACGAAACCCCTGGAACGAAGCCAAAGAGAAATATCCGCCGGGTACACGAATCGAGGGTAGTGTTCGAAACCTCACAAGTTACGGAGCGTTTATCGAACTCGAAAAGAACATTGACGGCCTCCTTCACGTCTCGGACGTTTCCTGGACAGAGAACATCAGTGACCCGTCCGAGGCGTTTGATAAAGGAGATCAGGTGGAGGCCATGATTTTATCCATCGATCCGTCCTCACAACGTGTCTCGCTCGGGAAGAAACAGCTTGAACAGAATCCCTGGGAAACCTGGATCCCCGAAGAATATTCGGAAGGGACGAGACTCACGGGCCCCATCTCCAAACTCACGAACTTCGGGGCGTTTATCGAATTAACCGAGGAACTGGACGGGCTCCTCCACGTGTCGAAAATTGCCGTTGAAAACGTGGGTGTTCCCTCCGACGTACTGGACGAAGGGGACGAGGTCGAAGTCGAAGTACTTCGTCTTCAACCCGAGGACGGAAAAATTAGCCTGAGCCTCGTAGACGTCGTTGAGAGTGAAGCCTTCCCGGATGACATGACGCCCTACGAATCGGCTGAGGCACAGGAAATCGAAGAAACGCCGGAAGAACCAGAACCCGAGGAACCCGAACCGGTACCTGAATACGGGGACGAACTGGAAACTTCTGATCGGCCTGAGCCCATGTCCGAAATGGAGGAAGCGCTCGACGCGATGCAGGATCGAATCCGACAGCGCGAACGAGAGGAAAAACAGGCGGAAGTCGCTGCAGAACAGGAGGAATCTTCCGCTGATGATTCTGATGATTCCGAAGAGACCGCTGATTCCGAACCGGAAACCCCCTCACAGGAGGAGGAAGAAACCGCAGAATCCACGGAAGGATCAACCTCCCGGGAAGATGAGGAGGAGGTAACGTCCGAAAAGGAAGAAGAGGAGAAGGATGATCACGAAGAACCGGTAACCACAGATGCCTCGGACGAAACGGACGTTTCCCAGGAGGCCACCCCGGAAGAGGACTCTGAAGAGGAAACGGACGAACCGGAAACCGAGCCGGAACCGGAGAGTTCGGAGGAAGAGGATTCTGAAGATACAGAACCCGACGAAACCTCGCAATCCGCTGAAGCCGGGGAGGAGGAAACGAACGAGGACACCAGGAAAAACGACGAAACCGGCAGTTAACGTCTGGAAGGGTCGTTTATCCCGGTGAATGAATTCACTCCGGGGACCGCTCAACCTCTGCTAAGTTCCATCTTTTACCGGTTCTGGCACTCATGTCCAAAGCAGCTCTGGGGGTGATTGGTGGCGGAATTGCGGGCATGACCACCGCACTTTTCTGTGCCCGGAAGGGATATTCCGTTTCACTGTTTGAAAAACATCGACTTGGAAGCGGAGCCACCACGGCAGCTGCCGGTGTACTATCCCCCCCTTCCTTCCTCGATCGCTCTCGCCCCGATCATTCACAGAACTCGTACGCGCTTCTCAGTGAAAAAAGTTACCGGTTCTACCCGGAATTCATTGACCTCCTTGAAGGATACTCGATGTTTGAGACGGGATTCGACAGGTGCGGCACATGGCACCTCGCTGCAACGGAGGAACAACGAGAACAGTACAGATCGTATTATCATGAAATGCTCCGTTACGATCGTGAGGTGGAATGGGCGGACGGAGCAGGGTTGAGAAACCAATTTGACCGGCTGTCGGAACACGTTCGAGGAGGTTATTTCTTCGCTGAAGAAGCACAGGTCCATCCGGGACGGTTAACGCAATCGTTGCGTGACGCACTCAACAGTGAAGAGATATCCATCCACGAAAAGGAACCGGTCCACTCCCTCAGGTGTCCGGATCCTCATGCCCCGTGGGAAATAACCACTGAAAAAGAAACATACAGCACCGTTGAGGTCGTGATTGCCGCCGGGTGCTGGAGCGCTTCGTTCTCGTCGGAGATCGAACAGGATATTCGAGTGGAACCCCGGAAAGGACAGATGATCAAACTCCGGGAGAACATGGGAAAAGGACCGATGTTCGAATCCAGTGAGATTCATGTGGTCCCGCGGATGGACGGCACGGTTGATGTCGGTGCCACTGTTGAAGACACAGGGTTCGACACGGAAGTCACAAGGGAGGCACGAAAACACCTTCTATCGACCGTCCGTCGGTTGTTTCCTGATTTCTCCACACGGAAGGTTATCGATCAATGGGCGGGCTTACGTCCGTACGCAAGGCGCAAGGGAGGACCGTTTCTCGGTGACGTGCCGGACCAGCCGGGCCTGTACGTAAACACCGGCCACTACCAGAAAGGCATCCTGCAGGCCCCTTACACCGGCTACCTCCTCTCACAACACATCTCCGGGGAATCCACCGAGCTTGATCTTGAACGGTACAGTGTTGACCGATAGGGAAAACGTCACGTCCGGTTCCGGCATACGTCGGATTCCGGGTTTTTGTCCCCTTTTCCTCGACCCTCCCACACTCGAGAAATACATCGAATATTGAATTTACGACCCTGTGCTTTACAATACGTTTTCACTCAAAAACTGACCATAACATGTTTCCAGCATCCGAACATTCTGATGGCCGAACAGAACCGTATCCAGCAACAGATAGATTATAATGATCGTCCCGTCGCATTGACCATCGCCGGATCCGATTCCGGGGGAGGGGCCGGTATCCAGGCCGACCTGAAGACCTTCAGTTTCCATGGAGTGCACGGCACGTCCGCCGTCACCGCTTTGACCGCCCAGAACAGCGTGGGGGTTCAGGGGGTTCAAAATATGGACCCCGCCTTCATCAGTGAACAGATCCGTTCCGTAAGCACGGATTTCCAGGTGAACGCGGTGAAAACCGGCATGCTGGCCAATCAGGAAATCATCCAATCGATTTCCTCCTCCATCGATTCCCATTCCCTGACAAATATTGTCGTGGATCCGGTCATGTTTGCCGAGTCCGGGGATCAGTTGCTTGCTGATGACGCGGTCTCCGTCCTGCAGGACGAACTGCTTCCGAAAGCGGACGTCATCACGCCTAATATCCCCGAAGCAGAAGTGTTGGTGGATCAATCAATCGACTCCTTTGAAGATATGGAAGAAGCCGCTCATGAACTAAGCAGGCAGTTTGACAGTGCCGTCGTCCTGAAAGGGGGCCACTACGAAGGCGCCGCCACAGACGTGCTTGCGATGAAGGAAAAGGTGTGGAACACGACCGGCCCCCGGCTCGAACGGGACACCACGCACGGATCCGGCTGTGCTTTTTCATCCGCGATCGCGGCGAACCTCGCCCTTGGACGAAACATGTCCGAATCCGTCGAACACGCTAAAAATTTCATTACGGAAGCGATCCGGTGGGGGGTGAACGAAGGATCGGGGGCGGGATGTGTGGAACCAAACTGGGGAAAATTTCGGGCGCAGGCGATCCGGCAGGTGCAAATGGGACTTCGAAATGCACTCGAGGAACTGCGTCACGCCAATTTTGCACAGTTCATTCCGGAAGTACAGTCGAATTTCGCGTACGCTATCGAAAATGCCAAATTTTTGAAGGACGTGGTGGGGTTTCCCGGACGGATCATCAAACTACAGGATGATTTTCGTGTCCTTGAACAACCGGCCGCCGGGGCCACCGATCATATGGGACGGCTGGTACTTGCCGCAATGGAACAGAACTCGCAAATCCGTTCCGCGTTAAACATCAAATTTTCGGAGGACATTGTGCGGGCCGCACGCGTCGGTGGTTTAAACATCGTGGAGCATGACCGTGACGCCGAACCGGACGACGTGCGTTCCGAAGAAGGAAAATCAGTCCGGTTCGCCCTCGAACGAAGCTGTAAACGAAACGAAGGACGCGTTCCCGACGTCATTTTTGACCGTGGTGGCGTCGGAAAAGAAGCCATGGTACGCATACTCGGAACCGACCCCTCCAACGTAGCCCAGAAATTACACCGCATATCCCGCAACCACCGCGATGACCGTTCGTAAGGGATGATCCGTTACGCACCCAGTCAACTCCCATTACCCCGTAAACCCATGTCCGATAGCTCATCATCCGGCGATTCGTCCTCCTTCAAAGAAAAACGAGCACTGATCGCGCTGAACATGGTTCCCGGTATAGGAGGAACCATTGTTCGAAATATTGTCTCGTCCTTTGAATCAGCAACTTCTTTCCTGGAGGCCGGTCCATCCGCGTGGCGCTCCGTGGACGGCATCGGAGAAGGCCTCTCGACACAACTTTCCCAGATCCTGCAGAGTGGAAAACACAAAAAAGAGGTTGGAAAAGCTGAAGAACAAAATGTGGACCTGATTACGTTCAAGGACGATCGGTTCCCCTCGTTATTGAAGCAGGTTCACGATCATCCAATTCTTCTTTTCGTGAAAGGGACGCTCCCGGTTGATCAAAAGCAGACCATGGCTATCGTTGGAACAAGAGGGTGTACGTTTTACGGCCGCAAACAATCCAAGCGATTTGCCTCCATGCTTGCTCACCGGGGGTTTACGGTTGTCAGTGGACTGGCACGAGGGATTGATTCCTACGCACACGAAGGCACGGTTCAGGCAAATGGGCCAACGATTGCCGTGCTGGGAAGCGGACTGAACAACATTTATCCGGAAGAAAACAGGGAACTGGCGGAACAGATCTGTGACTCCGGAGCCCTTGTCAGTGAACTGCCGCTTGACACACCGCCCGAAGGACGGAATTTTCCGCAACGGAATCGTATTATTTCAGGCCTGTCACGAGGGGTGCTTGTCGTTGAAGCCCCGGAACGGAGCGGTGCACTGATCACGGCCCAACTTGCAATTGAACAAAATCGAGAGGTCTTTTCCATTCCGGGAAATATTGATTCCCCGGAAAGCGAGGGATGTAATCAATTGATTAAGGAGGGAGCAATTCCTGTCACCGACGTGAACGACATTATTGATCACCTCCCGGAGTACGCGAGGTCGGACTCACCTGATGAAACACTGGAAACGTCTGCGGCCTCCGGGGAACCCACAAAACCGTCGTTTCAAACTGATGCTGAGGAAGCGGTTTTCTCCGCGTTGACCAGCCGTCCAAAATCGATTGATCAAATCGCTGAAGAAATTGATCTGTCCCCCTCGAAAATCACGAGTGTTCTGACAAAACTGGAGATGAATGGCCTGATCGAACAACATCCGGGAAAACGTTTTACAAAAACCTGACCATACATGAACAAGCCGAAAGATCCACAGGACGAACAGGCACCCTCCTCGTCGACCTCATCGGAACCACCCCCTCTTGAGGCCGCCGAACCTGAACAGGCAGGCGAACCCTCGGAGGTAGATAAAGGTCGTAAAGAAGTACTCGAATCGGTGGTCTGGGGGAGAAAACGGGAACTGAAAAAGGAAAAACCAATTACATATGACCTCATTCCGTCAACGTTTACGATTAAACTGATTCGCGATGGTGTCATAAGTGTGAACGAGGAGGAAACGGACGAGCCTCCCTTTGTCGCGTCAGTGGCCAGGGAAAAAGGATTTATCCGAATGGGACACATCCGTAATGAACTTCCGCTGATCATCCGGTTTCCTCAGCCGATTTTAACGCTTCCCGGTTCGACGTTTGAATGTTTCTCGTCCTACCCCACCCGCCCCGCACTGTACTACGAGGATGCGTCCGGAACCACCATGAAACTGCTGGAACTACCGGGGATGGCAAAAAAGAAATCCACCTACGGAACCCTGACCGACGCAATTGTCTGCCATCTCCACTACGGCGAACACGCGACGAGTCCGGACGAGTTGCCCGACGATCCGGGAACCGGAATCGTTCACCTGACACTCAAGAACAAAAGTACGGATCCTCAGGAAGTCAGCATACTCCTGTTGAACCCGGGGAAAATCGATTTCTACAGCAAGAACGAACGGCTCTGCCTGGGAAAAATCCAGCTGGACATACATTCGGAACAGCAGGCAGAAGTAACGTATCGAAAAAACCCCTCTCTTGAAAACGCGACACTCGTGGACCGGCACGAGGAAGAGGAAACACATTCACGAGCCCTGAGCATGCTTCGCATGCTGTTCGGTGGAACAACCATGTCCGAGGGTTATTAACATGAATTACCTCCTTTTACTTGCAGAAATCGACGTGCTCGAATCAGTCCATTACATGGAATGGATTATTGTACTGGTCATTCTGATCATCGGCATGTTCGGGGCCGCAATCATTTCCAAAATTGCGGGAAAAGTCGTTCAGAAAAGTACCGGTCCCCATTTTGAAAACATCGTTCGCAAGGTGACCTTCTGGGGACTGGGTTTGATGGTGGTCTTTCTGTGCCTTCAGAACCTCGGCGTCGAACTAACCGCTGTGCTGGCCACGGCCGGGATTTTCGGAATTGCCATCGGGTTCGCTGCGCAGACCTCGGTCTCGAACATCATTTCCGGCATCTTTCTACTATTCGAACAACCGTTTCAGGTTGGGGATGCCATCAAGGTCGGTGACACAATGGGCGTGGTTCTCTCCATTGATCTGCTTTCGGTCAAGCTCCGTCAGTTTGACAACCTGTATACCCGGGTGCCGAATGAAACATTTATTAAAAACAACATAACGAATCTTACCAGGTACAAGATTCGTCGGTTTGATATCATGGTGGGTGTCGCGTACCAGGAAGACCATCGTGAAGCACAGCAGGTCGTTGAAAAAGTGGTGCAGGACCATCCCCAGGTGCTTCGAGTCCCGGAACCACTTGTTCTGATTGAAGAACTGGGTAATTCATCTGTCGATCTAAAAGTGCGGGTCTGGTTTGACCGCACGGAATTTATCCAAGCACGGTCCGAATTAATCGCGGAAATCAAAACCGCCCTCGACGAAGCGGGAATTGAAATCCCCTATCCGCATCGCATGCATTACGCCTCGAACGATCTCCTCGACGCACTTCGTGGCAAGCCCGGAGATCAGCAGAAACAGCAGGATGTTTGAAGTGCTTAACAAAACCGACCGGGCGCTCCTTGACGAATGTGAGGTCCACACGGCACGAGGGTCGGGACCAGGGGGAACGAAATCCGACACCTCCGAGTCCGCCGTCGAAATCAAACATTGTCCCTCCGACGTTACGGCGAAATCGTCAAAAACACGTTCTCAACAGAAGAACAAAGAAATCGCGCTGAAGAAACTCCGTCACGCGTATGCACGAAATATTCGCCATGAGGTGGACCCCACAAAGATCGGCGTCCCCCCCTCTCTGAAGGAATACGTGGATCAGAACCTGAAAATGAACCGGGACAACAGATGGTACCCGTTCCTTGTCAAACTCATCCTGGACGTTTTTACTCATTATGAAGCACAGGTCTCGTCAACGGCTGAATTTCTGGGGGTTTCCACCGGAACCCTCGTCAAATTCCTGAAACGGGACGATGCGCTCTGGAAAAAATGTAACGAACTCCGGAAACAGTTCGATCAAAAACCACTACGCTGATCCCTTTAACCCCCTCCCTGAAGACCGCATGTTGCCATTCTGTACAGGTTCGTTCAGTCAACCTGTCAAACCAGAATGCTTGTAACAACACGATCATTCCCGTAAGATAATTTGCCCTTTATTACACGTTTATGACCTTATGAAATCTTCGTACCACCAATGCCACAGGAAGAAACAGTAACGATTATTGGCTCCGGCTGTGCCGGATGGACCGCTGCCATTTATGCCGCTCGTGCCAACCTCGATCCGTTCGTCCTCGAGGGGCCGATCGACAGCAAGGATAACCCGCCCGGAGGACAACTCATGCTGACCACGGACGTCGAAAACTATCCAGGCTTTCCGGAAGGCGTGGAGGGACCGGAATTGATGGAACGGTTCAAGAAACAGGCTCACCGTTTCGGCACCCGATCCGAAAAAGAGGAAGCTACCCGTGTGGATTTTTCCGAACGTCCGTTCCGTATCTGGTACGGAAACGGAGACGAAACGGAGATTCGCAGTGATTCCGTCATCATCGCTACGGGGGCCTCGGCAAGAAGATTGCATCTTGAGAGTGAAGAAAAACTATTTGGATCGGGCGGGCTAAGCAGCTGTGCTGTCTGCGACGGTGCTCTATTTGAGGGAAAACGCATGGTCGTAATCGGAGGCGGAGACTCCGCTATGGAAGATGCCCTGTACCTGACCCACTACGCAACGGAAGTTCTGGTCATACATCGACGGGAAAACCTCCGGGCATCGGACATCATGGAAAAGCGTGCAAAAGAACACGACAACATCACATTCCTGTGGAACACGGAAGTCATAAAATTTCTGGACGACGACGGAATGATCTCCGGTGTCCGACTGATACGACACCCGGATGGAAAACCAAAAGAGAAGTTTGACGGAGATCAGCTCGAACTTGAAGAGATGAGTACCCCCCCGAGCCCGGATTTTGACGTGTGGGAGGAATCCTGTGGTGCCGCTTTTCTCGCTATCGGGCACATTCCAAATACAAGTGTGTTCGAAGGTCAAATCAACCTGGACGAAGAAGGGTACATTCTCCACTCGGAAAACACGCAGACCAGCGTTGAAGGGGTTTTTGCTTCCGGAGACGTCGTGGACAAGCGATACCGACAGGCGGTCACGGCCGCAGGTATGGGGTGTCAGGCGGCGATGGACTGTGAAGGATGGTTGGAAGAACAAAATTAATCGTGTGAACCCGTCCTCGTAAGAGGTCCTGTTTCCCAATGCTTCCCTTTATCGTTGATAACAACATCAACCCTTCTTATGATTTAACGTCTGAACAGGTTGTTCGGGGTTGATTCATCTCCCCTGTTTCCACATGCAAATTTTTTTGTCCTCGTCATGATGACTCTCTCCAGAAGGAAGTTCAAAGGATTTTACTTGACGGTGATATCCGCGGCAGCCTTTCTCCTTTGTTTGTTCACGACAAGTAGCGTACGGGCACAGGTCGATACCACGAGCTGGTCGGACCCCCGATCGCATCATACGGAGCGCGCCCGGATCATTCGTCAGTTCCTGCCTGACACGGGCCCCGATAGCATGGCGGTTGCCCTTCCAGCGTCCCATGGAAAGAAAAAACACGCGTTCTGTTTTGACGCGGATAAGTGCCGCCTCCGCTACGCCTGGACCGGTGATTTTATTCACCTGAATTTTCACAAACGTGATGGTCCGGCAAAAATCAAAGGGTCCATTTTTCACCGGGCCGAACAGAGCTTTCCCCTCCGTTTCGGAGACCGGAAGTTAAAAACCGATCGATCCGACCGGGAATTCCTGGGATATCAACTTCGGGATCGCGTTCCCGTTTTTCACTACAGGGTCAACGAAAAAAACATTCGACATCAAATTACCCAGCTAAAGAAGAGAACCGGGTTGAAGCATCATTTCCGCATAAAAAACGTGAGTCAGCCCGTGTGGTTTGTGTTTGACAACTCGAAGGATATTACATACCGGGTGTCCACCGGTGAACGAACAAACGGGGCCGTCCGTCTTTCCCCCGAAGAAGCGACTGAATTTTCTGTGGTTCTCATTTATCAACCGAAGGAAAACAAATGACCCAGTCGATCAGGCACGTTAACAATCAACAAATATGGATATCGTTCTCCTTCCTTCCGCTACTGTTCCTGACGATTTGCACGACTGCAGCATTCGGCGATGAATATTACAACGTAAAATCAATTGACAAACCGGAGGGTCAGCGAGGTGAGACAGGGGGAATCACCTTTACCCCCGAGGGAAACCTCGTCATCCTCCAGCACAAAGGGGGGCGGGTATTTAAACGAAATTCCTCAGGCGAATGGCGCCTATTTGCCGAAGGTTTACACGAACCACAGGGTATATTTGCTCCAGAAGAAGACGTCCTGTACGTTATGCAGCGTCCGGAGCTGACGAAACTTGTGGACACGACCGGTGACGGATTTGCCGACAGACACGAGACCGTCAGCAACGACTTCGGCATGTCCGGAAATTACCACGAGTTCGCCTTTGGTCCGGCGGTGGGACCGGACGGAAACTTCTTTGTCGCATTAAACACGGCGTCGAACGGTGCGGGAATATGGGACAAAGACGAACTACGTGGGGAGTTTAAACAGGAAGGACGTCCCGGTCGCATGTACTCCGCAGTGCCCTATCGGGGGTGGGTACTCAAGATCACTCCATCCGGAGAAACCATTCCCTGGGCCCTCGGTTTTCGATCCCCCGCCGGCATTGATTTCGATTCGGAAGGCCGTCTGTTCGTAAACGACAACCAGGGGGACTGGCTGGGAACAAACCGGTTGTATCATGTCAAACGGGGGCACTTTTACGGACACGTTTCGAGCCTCGTCTGGAAACCGGGGTTCGAGGGAAACCCCCTTAAGTTGCCGGTAAAGAAACTTGATTCGATGCGTACGAAACCGACCATTAAATATCCCTACGGCTCGATGTCCAATTCGCCGTCTCAAATACTGGAGGTCAGGAAGAGTGGAAATTTTGGCCCTTACGAAGGGCAGCTTCTCGTTGGGGAATTAAATCATCCCCGGATCATGCGAATTATGCTGGACAACGTGGCCGGTCATCTTCAGGGCGCCGTCGCCACGTTCATCGACGGAGATATTGGCATCGGGAATCACCGTCTTACCTTTGGTCCCGACAACAATCTCTGGGTCGGAAAAACAGCACGAAAGTCCGGCTGGACCGGCAGCCGTGGGCTTAAACGCGTCTCCTGGACCGGCAAGACCCCTTTTGACGTTCAGTCCATGAAGCTGAAACCGAATGGTTTCGAGTTGACGTTCACTAAACCGGTCGATGCGGAGGCAGCTTCATCACCCGAACACTACAAGTTCTCACGATACTACTACGAGTACCATCGAAAGTACGGTTCGAAGAAATACGATCAGAAATCGGTCGGGGTGACGGACCTTCGTATTTCCTCCGATCAGCAAACCGTACAGGTACAACTTGAGGAACTAAAGCCGGGATACATTTATGACCTGCGGATGGGAGATATTTCTTCTCGGAACGGAGAGGAGCTATACAACGACAGATTGGCCTACACGCTCAATTACCTGCCGGACGGTACCACGGCCACCCCGCAGTTCAAACCGGCGGAGCCGATATCGTTCGGTACCCTGAAGGATAATCAATTACAGGCGGAGAACTATTCGTATAAACAAAACGTTAAAGCCATCGATGATAATAACAGAAATTTCACGGGTAACGGTTACGTCGACCCTCAGGGCACGCGGGGCCGGATTTCGTGGACCCTTACGGACGTTCCCGAAAATATTGGCTCACTTCGAATTCGATATGCCCTTGGCGATAATAAACGTCCGATGAACCTGGAGGTAAATTCAAAAACAAAAACCATACCATTCACCGGCACAGGGGACTGGAACAACTGGGAAACCATCGATGTGGATGTGCAGTTGAAAAAGGGAAAAAACAAAATATCTCTGGTTCCCGGCGATCGGAGTGGACCAAACATCGACGCAATAGAGTTTCTTCCTGTCGATTAAAAAAACAGGAAGAGCTTCTCGACCCCTCAGGTTAACCGAGATCGAGCCCTTGATCAATTTACGCCTCTTCGTTTTCCTACTGATCGGACGTTCCATGGATTCCACCGCATTTGTTCGTGCACGTTTTGACGCCGTCAGCTCAACCTGATTCCAACTTATTTGCTGAACCTCCTTTTTTGGCCGCAATGAACAAACATGTTGCGTGCCAATTCCTGTTTCCTGAGGTAGGCCTGTCCTGTGACATAATAGCGCGTGTCTGCCACCTTCCAATTAGACTGCATTTCTTACAATATTCGACTGGAACCGGTTCAATATTTCCATCCAGACATGAAATGTCCATACTGTAACATCAATGACAACCACGTTGTCGATACGCGTGATGCGTCTGACGGCGTGGCGATCTGGAGACGGCGGGAATGCAGCGAATGTGATGGTCGCTTTACCACTTACGAACGGGTGGAGGAAAGCCCGCGAAAGGTTCGGAAGAAAGATAACGGCCGTGAGAAATTCGACCGCCAGAAAGTCCGGCAGGGTATCGAAAAAGCCTGTGAAAAACGTCCGATCCACGCTGACGAAATCACGCGTATCGTCGACGAAATTGAGCGAGAAACGTTTGAGCGTAACTCCCCCGAAATCTCGTCCGAAGAAATCGGCGAAATGGTGATGAGCCGTTTAAAAGAACTTGATGAAGTGGCATATATTCGTTTCGCCTCCGTATACCGTGAATTCAACGATCTGACTGAATTCCTGCAGGAACTCAAGTCCATTTTGCCGAAGGATGAGTATCCATCCTGAACGATTTTCGTGTGTCAGAATAAAACAATCAGAGGTCGAATCACGGAAGTTCATCCGTCTCACTATCTTGTGCGGACGGACGACGGTACGTACCGATGCACCCTTCGTGGGAAGTTAACGGAGGAAAATCCGGATCTCGTTCGTCCGGCTGCAGCAGGTGATTTCGTTGAAATAACGGTTTCCAGCAAACAGGAAGGGGCAATTGAACGAATCCTCGACCGCAGGAACAAAATCAGCCGCCCCGCCCCACGCTCCCCCCACAGGGAACAGATTATCGCCGCAAATATTGACGTGATGATTGGTCTTCAGGCGTTCCAGGAGCCGGAGTTCACCCCGACGTTACTCGACCATTCCCTCGCCGCCGCCGAGCTATTTGATGTG
>CAYXQY010000001.1:19801-32168 GCA_964466525.1 uncultured Planctomycetia bacterium | reverse complement strand
CGAACAACTCGTCTGCTTCAACAAAATGGATCTCGTCGACGATCCGGAAAGAGCACGCTCTCACCTCCCGTCGTACGAAGAGATCGGCTACAACGTAATTCATACCTCTGCCAGTGAACAGACGAATCTGCAGTTGTTGAGAGAACGCATCGAAAAGAAAACGTCCGTCATACTCGGTCCCTCAGGTGCCGGGAAAACAAGTTTACTTCAGGCCCTGAACCCAGATCTGAACCTGCAAATTGGTGAAGTCAGCAAACGCACAGGAAAGGGGAAACATCGGACCAGCTCGATGTCCCTGCACCCGATCGGTCCAGACACCTTTGCCATTGACACCCCCGGGGTAAATTTCCTTTTCCTCTGGAAATGTGATTACGAGCAGGTGCAATATCATTATCCCGATATCCGAGAACGCCGACTGAACTGTAAATTTGATGACTGCCTGCACCTCGACGAACCCGGCTGCGCTGTAAAACGTGCCGTTAACGGTAACGATGTACATCCTCAGCGGTACGGCAGTTACAGAGCTGCCGTGGAAAAACTAAAAGATCAACAACTTCACAAGTAATCCATACCCTGCCCTGATTCCAATAGAACCCTGTACGGTTTTTCCTCCAGAATCATGTCCCCGACCGCCCTCCTTGATAACCGTTCCTGTAACAGTTTTACTATAAACAACTCGTTTGAGCAGGGGTTCTTTTTGGAATTTTTCCATCCCGATATCAACCATCTTTAGCGTTTGAATGGAGGAGCTCTTTTGCTTCACTCCGCATCGAGGAAATCGGCTCTCCCCCCCTTCTCTGTACCTGATGCTGAGCGAATCCTTCACCTCTCACGAATTATAGCACTCGTGCTCCTGTGGATCGGCATCACAATTCATGCTCCGGGCCAGGAACAATCAACGCCCGACGAACCGGTTGAAGCTTCATCCAACCAGGAACAGTTGCCGCCGGGCGTCTACAGAATTTCTGCCGGATCAATCGAATCCTGGAAAGTAGATGAGACCACTCGAGCCGTCCTGCTCTCCGAAGGAGCTGAACTTCGCCGTGGCAACGAACGACTCACCGCCTCTCGTATCCTCGGGTGGGTCAACGTTCAGGCGGACGATCAAACCGGTCCGGTTCCGGACCGTGTCAAACTGGACCGGCTTTATGCGGAAACGGATGTTCTGTACTGGAAGAACGATGAATTTTTACAGGCCGAACGGCTGTTCCTGAATTTGAGCACGAACACAGGCACCGCACGAAAGGTCACCTACAGGGTCTTCGACGACGAACGGGAGGTACCCTTTATTGTGCGGGCTGATACGTTTCTACAGACCGGGGAAGGGACGTACCGGGCGTCGGGGGTACAATTTACAACCTGTGATTATGCGAAACCCCATTATAATATCGACGCGACCTCACTCGATATCTGGCATTCCCCGGATGGAGACACATCCGTTTCAGCGTCACACCTGGTGCCCCGATACCGCGGGATTCCCTTCGGGTATTGGCCCTATCTCTACTACCAAACCGGCACTGATCTCGGGCCCTTAAAAGAGGTCGATTTTGGTGATAATGATCGTTTTGGTTACTTCGTAGAATCACTCTGGGGATTTGATTTTACCTCGGTTCAACGAGATGAAGAAGGAAATCCCGTGCGGGACCAAAACGGAAACCGGGTGTATAACTACAACCTCGACCTTGACGTTCACCTGGATTATCGTGAACGTCGCGGTGCAGCCATCGGTCCCGAGCTCGATTATCAATTTGGACGAAATCACGAAGGGTTCTTCTACGGCTATCTGATGAACGACATCAAAGGCCCCAACCCGGACAACGATTTTGATCGTCAATTCCTTCCTCAGGAAAAAGAACACAGGGGACGGGCCTGGTGGTTCCATCGTTATGACCTGTATGGAACCGCTGGAGACCTCCAGCAGCTGCGCCTCGATACGGAAGTGAACAACATCAGTGACCGACACTTCATGGAAGAGTTTTTTGAACAGGAGTTTAAGACCGGAAAAGATCGCGAGACGTACACCTACCTTCGATACGTGGATGAAAACACGTTCAGTTCATTCCTAACCCGGTATCGCCTGAACAGCTTCCAGACTCAAACAGAGTATCTTCCCGAACTACAATACAGCGTACTCGGCGAACCTATCCCCTCTACTCCGCTGGTTTATACGTCCGATTCCAGCCTGGCCAACGTGCGACGACGGCAAAATCGGTTTGCCGCTCAGTCCGATTTCCGTACCGAACGGTTCGACACCTATCAGGAAATTGCGTATCCATTTTCTATTAGCTTTCTACAGGCACGAACCTTCGCTGCGGGACGACTCACACAGTATCAGGATGATCCGAATCAGGAGGGGGATCTCACCAGGCATGTGCTCAGTAGTGGACTTGAACTTTCCGATCAGCTACATCGTACATTTCCCGTGACCTCGGATCCGCTTGGACTGAACGGTCTACGTCACATTTTTACGTGGGACCTTGGATATCAGAATAACTTTGCGTCAAATCAGGCCCCCTCATCCACCCCGAACTTCGACCGACGTGACCCGGTCGGGGAACACGAAGAGGTCTACTTCGAACTCCGAAATCATTTTCAAACCCGCGTCCGCTCCGGGACCAACGGAGATGATCGAACGAAAAACCAGTCAACGTCTCAAAATATAGAACTGAATAGAGGAAACAAACAGGAAAACCGCGGATCTTCCAGAACGAAGGGAAATGCTGCGGGGAACAGGAACGAACTGGGATCCGTTCATGAGTTTCTATCCCTTGGTGCGGCAATTGAACACTACCCGGACGAAGCCCGTGACCGATCACGGATTCGGGCACAGAATCACCTGGATCCGTCGAACTGGATCACCAGCGTGGCCTCCCCATCGACGGGAAACGTGCTGGACGACGACCTCTCGCTGCTTCACCTGGATTTCGATTTTGATCCCACGCTCCCTTTTTCCCTTGCGGGAGACTATGAAATGAACCTGGAACAGGAACGGATCGAAGCCTCAAACACTTCATTTCGCCTGTCGCTGTCGGAGAACCTAACCACGTCGATATCACATTCCTTCGTACGCGACCTGACGGATACGTTTCGGGGAAGCGTGCGTGCAAATTTATCAGACCACTGGTCAGTCTCCGGTACAACGTCCTTCGATCTGGAGGAGGGAGACCGAGAAGATGTACAGATGGGGCTGGGCTACCGGTTGCACGATTTCACACTTCGGTTCGGGGCTCAGTTCGATTCACGTCGTGATGACCGGACGTTTGTCTTCTCGATCAGCCCGAACTTCACAGAATCACGCCTCTTCGACGTGGATATTGCAGAAGCGGAAGAATAGCGAGGGGAGGAATACGGGGGTTCAACAAAAACCAGGCAGGAAGCCGTTCATGCATCTCGATCAATAGAACGGCTTTTGTGCATCAACAAACAGCGACGCGATCAACAAGTTCGCCCACTGGACCGTCCGTCAATCAAAACGGAATGTCGCTGAAATCATCATCCTCTTCCTTCTCCTTACCGGAATCTCCAACCTGATCGGGAGCCCCTTCACCGCCGGTCGGGCCGGCTGCCTGGGAGGGGGAGGAGGAAGGACCGGAGGGTGCAGTCCCTCCACTGCCACCACCGAGAAACTGCACGTTATTTGCCACGATCTTTATCTCGGACCGATTTTCACCGTCGTCCGTTTCCCACTCGTCAAGCTGAAGGCGACCTTCCACGATGGTCTCCTGCCCCTTTTCGAGATACTCACCGCAGTTTTCCGCCTGACGGCCCCACACGGTTACCGGTGCGAAAAGGGTTTCCTCCTGTTGCTCGTCGTTGGAATCCCGGTAATAGCGAGTGGAGGCCAATCTGAAATCACAGACCGCCGTCCCACCCGGCGTGTACCGAAGTTCGGGGTCACGGGTAAGCCGGCCCTGCAGAAATACGGAATTCACCTGTCCAGCCATTTGACACCTCCAGGTAATTTGATAATAAGATTGCAAGATTGCACGGGATTTCGATTCGACGGATTTTGTGCATACACATTGTGCATACACATAGTAATATTCATCCGTCGTTACACCTTACCCTCAGTTCGGCATTTCAACAGAATCAGTTGAACATTTCAAGAGTGGGCACATCCTGTTGGTTTTCGTTCTTTATGCATCATGCCCCAATAAATCCACTTCATCTGTAATGGAGACACGTATTCAGCGTTTTACGCAGGAGGTGTTCTTCGAACATACGTCCTATGGTAGATCTTACTAAAACGCCCTTCAATCGGGTCTCATTCTTGACATTCCATGTTTCAGTCCCGATGTCCTGTATTGAGATTGCCTTAAATTGTATTTTTCTTCCCTCGTGAGCATGCAAGTTCGTTGACCGACCGACGCCTTCACGCTATAATAGGCTAACAATCTCGTTAGGGGTGGTCCAGCCCGGACCTGAGAGGAAACCCTTCGAACCTGATCCGGGTAATACCGGCGAAGGAAAACAACACCTCCTGATGGTCCATTCCATCCATCCCTGTCGTTCTGGAATCTCATTTTTCAGGGATCACCATGACACTTGACCAAGAATGGACTGAAGATCGGAAGAATGCAAACAACGCTTCTCAGATGCACTTCGCCCGCCAGGGGACCGTTACGCCGGAAATGGAATACGTCGCGGAACAGGAACCTTCTCTCACCGCGGAGGAGATCCGGTCGGAAGTGGCAGACGGCCGGATGATCATCCCGGCCAACGTGAATCACGGTACACTCGATCCCATGTGTATCGGCGTTGCCTCCCGCTGCAAGGTAAATGCAAATATCGGGGCTTCCGCAACCACCTCAAGTCTTGACGAGGAGGTGGAAAAGCTTGAATACGCGGTCAAGTGGGGAGCGGATACGGTCATGGACCTTTCAACCGGAGGAAACAAGGACCTCGACTCAATACGATCCGCCATCATCAAGGAATCCCCGGTACCCATTGGAACGGTACCGGTCTACGAAGCCGTTGAGCACGTCGACGATTACGCCGATTTAACGCCCGATTTACTGCTTGAAGTGGTCGAAAAACAGGCGGAACAGGGCGTGGACTACATGACCATCCATGCTGGTATTCTGATGCAACACCTGCCGCTCGTTGACGACCGAATCACCGGTATCGTGAGTCGGGGGGGTTCAATCATGGCGTACTGGATGGTCAAGAACCGACGACAGAATCCATTTTATACCCATTACGATGAACTCATCGAAATCTTCAAAAAACATGATGTCTCCTTCAGTCTCGGGGACAGTCTGCGACCGGGCTGTATAAATGACGCGAGTGACCGGGCTCAGTTCGCCGAACTCGACGTGCTTGGCGAGTTAACCGAACGGGCCTGGAAAGATGATGTACAGGTCATGGTGGAAGGACCCGGTCACGTCCCGATGGACGAAATTAAACCGAACGTGGAGCGACAGAAAGAAGTTTGTAACGAGGCTCCGTTCTATGTCCTCGGCCCGCTTGTCACGGATTTCGCCCCCGGATACGACCACATCACAAGCAGTATTGGTGCAGCAATCGCCGGCTGGTCCGGGGCCGCCATGCTCTGTTACGTGACGCCGAAGGAGCATCTCGGCCTTCCGGACCGGGAAGACGTCAAACAGGGACTCATCGCCTATCAAATTGCCGCCCACGCGGCGGACATTGCAAGGGACCGCCCCGGGGCACAGGACGTGGATGATAGGCTCTCGGAAGCCCGTTATAACTTCAACTGGGAGGAACAGTTCGAACTCGCACTCGATTCGGAAACGGCGCGAGAATACCACGACGAGACACTCGGACACGATCAGTTCAAAGAAGCTGAATATTGTTCGATGTGCGGTCCGGACTTCTGTTCCATGAAAATCTCTCAAACCGTCGATGAATTTAACGATCGGATGAAGTCAGCGGACGGACTTCCGGGCCAACCGGATCAGATCAACATCTCCGTCATCTGACGGGTTTCAGAACAGCTATATGGTGCTCTGTGGTGCTCAGGGCCTTTTTTATCTGAGACCGAGACGAAGAATCCGAATTACAGAGCAGCAAATCTACACGTCGTCTTCACTGATGGTGCGTTCCGATCCCTGTCCGCTGCACCGATAAAATTGCCTCCGGTCATCCGGTGCAGCCGTGAAAACCTGGAACATCCGCTTCCAGGGACCTATTTTCGGTTCAGTTTAATCTGCTCCCGGGGAGACCAGAGATAGAGAAGAGAAGGTGGACTTTCATGGAGAAGCATCTCCCGCACACGGGACGTAAAGGGAATTTCCGGGGTCGAACGGGAAAAAGCCGCCGATCGAAGTGCGTCAAGCAATGTTTTTTTGGTGCTGTACCGAATGACCTTCGCTCGATCTAACCCCTGCATGCTTTTCACTTTCTCAACCGCATCCTCGAAATAGCCAACCTCGTCGATCAACCCGTTTTCAACCGCTTCACGGGCGTGATAAATACGACCATCAGCCAGCTTCCGAACTTCGTCCATGGAAAGTTGTTTCCGTCCTTCGTTCGTCACCTCGAGAAACTGATTGTACATTTCCTCGACGATGCCCTGAAACACCTCACGATCCTCTTTATTCATCTCCTTGAACGGAGAACCTAACGTTTTCTTATCCGCGTTGTCAGGGGTGATCGTCACGGCATTCACATTCCATTCCTTCAGCAGGCCCTCCACCACGAAAAACTGCATGAGGACCCCGATACTTCCGGTGATACAGGTTCTATGAGCCATGATGTGATCCGCCGGAGCGGACACGTAATATCCACCGGAAGCGGCGACGTTTTCCATATAAGCAAGAAACGTTACGTCCGGACGGTCTTCTTGAAACTCCTTGATTTCATGGTAGATTTTGTCACTTGCCGTGACACCGCCTCCCGGGGAATTTACCCGAAGGATGATTCCTTTAATATCCTCCTGTTCTTTGGCACGATCCAGGCGTGATTTTACTTTTTCCACCGGACTTCTTCGTTGACCGAACAGACCCTCGTTTGCTTGATCCGTGATTGTGCCCTTTACGGGAACAACCAGGATCCTGTTTTCCCCTGAGCCCTGAAGGATGGACTCACTAAACTCCTTTTTGGCAGGGCCTGATCCGAATTGCCCGGCTGAACTTATCATGACCACGATAAGTAATAAATTCAGGCCGGCACTGACCACCAGCAAAAATCCCAGGAAAAGGGAAACCCAGAAACTGATCGGTTTCCCCTCATTCGTACCCGGATCCAACGAAGATCCATCCTGCTCGTTAACGTTCCCAATCTGTTCGACCATCACGCTTCCCTAAGCAAAAATTGAAAGAAAAGTTATTTACGCTTTATTCGTTTCAAGTATCAATTCCTGCCCCTCGTCGATTGCCCTGGCCTCAAATTCGGTCCTGAATTTCTCCCCCCTATATATAAAGTGAAATATAGCATGCTGAGACGACCGGAAATCAGACAGGGGTTCCCCGGCCATTTCATGAAAAGCATAGCGCAAACCGTAGATGTGAGAGTTATCAATATTAAACAACTGTTCCGGTCCTGATTCGGGCCGCCAGCTCTGTATGGAACATCGCTCCTCTTCCGTGGTAACACGCAGGGCGTCCTGCTCGTGTTCGAAAAGATACATCAACAGCAGAACAATAAATTTCTTGAGCTGATTCTCTTCGGCTAACTCGTGGAAGGATTCGAACAGGTGGGTGGAACGATATTTCAAGTAATTTGTAGTCGAATAGGGAGGCTGCTCGGACCGGTCATCCGGCTGCTCTTCGTCGAAAACGTCGGCTTCAGGACCTCCTTTATTCTGCCGGACCAGATCATCAATCGTGCTCTTTGGAAGGATAATGACGTTCACGGAACGGTTAATAAACAAACCGAGCAGTTCGAGAAACCAGCGCCTGTCCATGGAGGAAGAAGCGAACAGAAGTTCCGAATCGGACGCCTTCACCGGAAGGACAGGAAAGAACGTCTCCATGGCGGGGGTCCAGATATCCGCGGGAAACGTTTCCATCATGGCCGGATCTATTTTGAGCTGCCCCTGAGCTTCATAAACCGACGACAACGAACAGGCGGATTCGTAATCGGTGATAATCTGAACTTCGGGAGCGTTTTTCTTCTTTTCCGTCAGTTCATCAAGAAGCTTTTCCGTCATCTCGATCTCCTCAAGTGCCAGGGGAGTCCCAACCATCCGTTCCAGGTTTTCACGACTCCATCGTTCCACACTTCCGGACGAATCAATATTCCGTCCTCCGTCCGGATCGGTCCCGTTATAAATTTCGTCAAGCAGTTTCTGCAGGGATTTCTCGGATACAAACCGATACGAGACGGAACGGCGGAAAAAAACCTGCAGCATCTGCCGATCCAAAAAATCCGGACGTTCCGTGACGGCAAGAATCAGATCCTCGGGCGTGAGCTGAATGGGTACAACCTGTAACTCCCGTGCGAGATGTTCGGGAAACTCGCTTTGAAGTTCGCTTCTCGTCTCGGGAAGGTTATGCAACTGAAGGAAATCTTCGTAGTCCTCACGGTCATGAAGGTTTTCCTTCCGATGTTCCGGTGTCCACTTTCCTCTCCGTATACCGTAACAACGTACCAGCACTTCCTGAATACTTTCTGAATTTGCTTTCACGAGACGGACCGATTCTCCGGTAAGGGCGGAAAGCTCATTCATGATCTGCAGCTCCGGTTTTGCAATTCCAAACCACAGAATATCCCCTGCTCTCGCAATCGGAATGGTCTCGTACGAACCGGCTTCAATTTCAGAGACGACGTCGAGAATTGCCACAGGCAGGTGAAGCTTATCCGGATGCACTTCTCCCTCTTCGCGCAATTGCCGGAAGGCCTGAAGAAGTCGACGGAACTCCTGTTCCTCCCGTTCCGGCACCTCATGGATCACTTCGTCTTCGGCGGACGCATCCCTGTTTCTTGTCTTCGTTTCAAGTTCATCAAGTGTAACCTGATTTATAACGGCCGGTATTTCTTCCAAAGCGTCCGGGCGATACAACCAACCTCTTACGAGCTCACGAGCTCGTTCTTCTGACCGTTCAGACAGATAGGGGTCGGTTGAAATGGAGGAAGATCGAAAGATGGCCCGCAGCGTCCCGGCTGGAGCACTCGACTCCCGGCCCGGGGCCACGGGCTGCTGCTTTTCGTCAAGTGCATTGTACCGTTCAGTAAGCTCGTTCCCCAGATCTCCCACGGCCGTTTCAAGGAGGTCGGTCACCTCCCTCGGATCCACGGAAAATGCCTGGTTGAGTTCATCGTTTATACAGGCTTTGATACGGGGCAGGGACATGATTGAAAATTCGATCGGTTCCTGAAGCATTTCACGGATTTCATCAGGCTGTGCCAGATCGAAGAACGCATCAAAGCCAAGCGTTAGCAGATGACCGGCAATTCCGACATTAAAAATTCCCTCGTTCCGTTCCAGGGGAACGACACACCCTTCAGCAAGCGCCCTAAAACCCTGTTCTCCGACGTCCTTAATGGGTAGTACCTGTGCCTCTTCGGTTGAATTGAGATCAAACGCATCCGTGAACAGCCTGGAAAACGACGGCTCCGTAATTTCTCCCGCCAGGATCTGCCGACTCAGCAAGAGACGTCCAAAATGGTTTCTGATATCCCCGGTGGTTAGATCCCCGCCGAGACCACGGATCGTCCGCTCCAGCTTTTCAGCATTCATCCGGGAAAAAGCGTATCCACAACCTGAATAGATCTGATCTAACAAAGAATAAAGTGCGTCCACCTCTGATCGGGCAAGCTTTTTTGCTTCACCACTGGTATCCGCGCGCTCAAATTCCCGATAGGCTTCACCGGAAAGATGGTTGCTCCATTCGTCGGGAAGCAACCGTATCGCAAGGTCCTCCAGCTCGGAAACCGTAACATACTGAATGGATAGAAGCAGTTCGATGAGAGGGGTTGGCTCGGACTGACGCTTCGTCTCCAGCGCATTTTCAAGGTGCTCCTCCGTCATCAATCCCTCCTCACAGAACATGTACACGAGATCCTCCGTCATATGAGGCTCTTCCGTCTTACCCCAGAAATAAAGAATGGGATAGATCCCGCACTTCGGACAGGGGGTCGTAAATACATCGAGTAACATCTCGTATGGAACGACTTCACCACAGGAGGGACAGGAGGTTTCGAACCCCCCCTTAAAAGGAGGTTGACCGGGTGGATTTTGCTCGACACTACCCGTAAAATCCGTCATGTGCGGTTTGCTCGAGAAATAAATGATCAACGAAAATCAGGTAGACCCTTCCAGCTACAACCACGAATCGCCACTCTATATTTTACGTCATGCAGATGGTGTAAAAAAACACCGGAACTGGCATAAAAAAGGAACGGCGTCTCACCGGTTCCGTCAGGAAACAATTACACCTTCCTCGTCCCGCTGATCCGGTCGATCCTGCATTTCTGGGGCTCGACGTACTCCACTATAATTACTTCTGAAGGGTTCGTAATCTAACCTGCCGGATTATTTCGTCCATCAGGGATTGACTGGACCGGATTCAGTTCGTTTCTCACGTTCCTGCTGAAGTTCTGAATTTTTCTCCCGAAGTTTCTCCTTCATCTCCTCGTTGTCCTGTTCATGTTCCTGTAAACGCTCCCGGAGTTCACTGATCTCCCGATTCAGGGACTTTTCTTTATCAAGCATTTTCTGTTGAATTTCCTTGAGGCGATCGTATAGTTTCTGGTTTTTTTCTCGTTCCTGACGCAGTTCGGCTTCCTTTGTATCCAGTTTGTCTTTCAGGTCCTGATTATTTCGTCCAGAGCTCCCAGAGCTCCCGGCCTTTTGTTGAACTTTCCGGCTATCCTCCTGAGTTGACCCGGGTTCTTCAACCGTGTTCTTTTGAACTTCCTTCAGTCGATCGTATAATTTCTTCGCCTTCTTCCGTTCCTGGTTCACCTCCCGGTTCCGCTTTTCAAGCTGAGCTTCAAGTTCTTCGATCCTTCCCCCTTCTGCTTCCTCCTTAGTGAATCGGTCTTTTTTCAACTTTTCCTGAAGGTGATCGTTGTCGTCGCGTAGTTTATCCCGGTCCTGTTTCAGCTCCTGTATCCGGGATTGCAATCGTTCGATTTTGTTCTTCAGAGAATCAACCTCTCCCACGTTCTGCTCATGTTTGACAACGAGTTCTTCCTTCTCCGAACGAACAGCGTCGATTTTCAGTTCAAGCTCCTCGTTCCGATCGGTCAACTCCGATATGGTCCGTTCTTTTTCTCGAATTTGTTTCTGTAACTCACTTTTCTCATCCGTTTTTTGCTGAATCGTCTCCAGCATCTGCTCGATTTCCGATTCCTTCTCACGGACCTGTTCGCGGAACTCCTCGAGCGTTTCCTGACGGGACCGGTCCTGCTCACGGATTTCGTTTCGTTCTTCCTTCAGTGCCTCCAACTGTTCCGAGAGCTCATTTTTTGCTTGAACTGCCGTTTCCTTCTCCTCTCGCAGCGTTTCGACCGCTTCCTCAAGGGTCCCGATCTTTTCCTCTTTCGTTTGCAGCCGCTCCTGGAGCTCAACTCGTTTCTTCTTCGCCTCCTCCTCCCGTTGTCTGTATTCCTCCAGTTTCTCGTTCAGCCGGGCAACCTGTTCGGATTCCTCCGTGCGGGCTGTTTCAACCTGCTCATTCAACACCTCGTTCCGCTCCCGAAGCTCGGCGATCTCCTCCTGTTTTTCCTGTACACGGTTCCTGAGGTTGTCCACCTCCCGATTCAGTTCTTCCGTTGCCTCTTTTTTCTTCTTGAGTGCCGTCTTTTTCTCGTCCTTCAGATGCTGAATTTCCTCGTTCAGAGTATGGATTTTTTGTTCTCTTGAGGAAACATGATCCTGAAGTTCAGCAATCTGATCCTGCGCCTCCTGTTTCTTCTCACGCACACGCTCCAGCTCATCGTTCAGTTGCTTCACTCGCTCCGATTTTGTCGCTCTGACCTCCTCCAACTCGTTCTTCAGCCGGTCGTTCCGGTCCGAGAGGTCGGCCATATCCTTTTCTCTCTTCTCCACCTCACTCCGTATTTTTTCCAGCCTGGCCCGGAGTTCCTGAATATCCTTTTCCTTTTGGGATACCGCTTCCTGTTTTTCCTGCTGAAGCACGTCTATTTGTTCTTCAAGAGAGGAAATCCTGCCGCTCCGGGCCGATAGCTTGTCCTTCAGCTGAGACAGTTCATCACGTGCTTCTTCTTCCTTCTGGCGTCGTTTCTCAAGTTTTTCTTTAAGTTCGGTCACCTCGTGAGACTCTTCTTTTCGGATCGCCTCGAGGTTATTCCGAAGCGTTTCACTCTGTTCCTCCAGCGTGACAATCTTCTCTTGCCTCTCGTTCACCGTACCGTTCAGTTCCTCAACCTTCTGCTGAAGTTGTGATATCTTCTGCTCCTTCCGTTCAACTGCTTCTCTCTTTTCCTCCTGCAGGCT
>CAYXQY010000001.1:0-19701 GCA_964466525.1 uncultured Planctomycetia bacterium | reverse complement strand
GTGATATCTTCTGCTCCTTCCGTTCAACTGCTTCTCTCTTTTCCTCCTGCAGGCTCTGTATCTCCCGTTTCAACGAAGAAATCTGTCCGTTCCGGTCCGAGATCCTGTCCTGCAGCTGAGACAGTTCACCACGTGCTTCTTCTTCCTGTTGACGTCGCTTCTCAAGTTTTTCTTCGAGTTCGGTCACCTCCTGAGACTTTTCTTCCCGCACCGCCTCGAGGTCATTCCGAAGCGCTTCACTCTGTTCCTCCAGCGTGGCAACTTCTTCTTTCTTCTCATCCACCGTCCTGCTGAATTCCTCAACTTCCTGCTGCAATTGAGATATCTTCTGCTCCTTCCGTTCAACTGTTTCTCTCTTTTCCTCCTGCAGGCTCTGTATCTCCTGTTTCAACGAAGAAACATGACGGTCTCTGGCATTGATTTTCTCCTGAAACTCCTTCAACTCTCGCCGTGCGTCTTTCTCCCGTTCTCGAAGTTCGTCAAGTTTCTCGTGCAGTTCTTCAACCGCCTCCGACTTCTCCTCCTTTGCAACGTTCAACGCCCGCTCGAGTTCTTCGTTACGCTCGGTCAATTCGGATAATTCCTGATCTCGCGCGGACACCTTCTCTCTCATCTGGTCGAGCTCTTCCGACGCGGATTGTTTCTTCTGCCGAACCTCTTTCAGTTCCTCCTGCAGAAGAGAAATATTTTTTTTCAGTTCCTCGTTTTGTTCAGAAACGTCTTTGTTTTTCTTTCTGAGCTGTTTTAGCTTCGACTCCTTCTCCTCCCGTTCTTCCTCCAGTTGACGAATTTCTTCTTCCTTTGCCTCCATCCGTGATTCGAGCTGATCGGCTCGATTCTGTATCTCTTCTTTCTGCTGCTCCTCCTCTTCCAGTACTTCTTTTAGACGCCTTACTTCCTTCTCAGCCTGTTCACACCGATCCCGTAATTCGGTAAGCTCCATTTCGAGATCAGACCCCTCATCTCCCTCGATCCTTTCCATCCGATCGGTTGACCCGGTTCCCTCCTTCGGCTCCGCCGAAGAGGATGCTACATTCCGTCTCTCATTTCGTTCGTACAACGCATCCTGTCCGACGACACGTCCACAATCACACTTGGCCTTGTGTCCATCCTGCAGGGCCTTCGCAAGATCAGGAGAGATCTCGTAAGAGTTTCCGCATTCACATTTCAGGTAAGGTGATGAATCCACGACTGGAGTCAGGTGTGTATTTTGCTCCGAACTTGAGCAGGCACGATGAGTCCGTGTAAGATACAAAACAGAACGAATCCTTTCAAGATCTAATTTTGACAACTCCTTCCTGCTGCAACAGAAAATGTATATATACGGATATATAATAGTTTTATAATTTATATAAGTATAAAATCTAACATGTATACGACTTCCCCGGTTTTGTCATATCTCCCGTGGTTGAATCTAATCCGAAAAGAAGAGAACTCTTCTTACCGATACGTTTGAAAATGAAACTTATTTGAAGGAAATTAATAGTCTATTAAACCGACCTGAAACGGTGGCACAAGTCTGGAATAATTTATTCGTTTTCTTACGTTTTAGCTAAATTCCATGGCAGATATCGAAGATCACTGGATTATTAACTGGACGGAAGACCCGCCCGACAAACCGCAACTTGACCTTGTTCGACATACTCCTGATCCGATCAAAACCGCCTGCCTGGCCGCGCGAGGAGATTACTACCGTGGATACGTGTATGAAGAACCGTACGAAGACGTGATGGAAGACGCAGGTCAACGCCGGGAAAAACGTTCGGGCGAGCAATTATCCCTTAAGGAGAAAGAAGAATATCTAATCAAAAAATGTATTCGGAGAGGACATTACGGCATTCTTGAGCACGTGTCTATTACCTTTGGCGTGAAAGGCATGAGCCGCGCGTGCATGGCTCAGATAACCCGCCACCGACTGATTTCTTTTGACATTCAGAGTCAGCGTTACGTTGACTTTTCCGACGTCGATCAGGATCAGTTTCACGTCCCCCCCTCGTTCGAAGAAGCAGAGGTTAAGACCCGGGAGGGACGTGCGAAAATTGAGATGTCGCGTGAGAAACGCCTCAAACGGTACTGGAATCTTGTTGACACGGCGGTTGAGTTCTACAACGACATGGTTGACGCCGGTGTACCGAAGGAACATGCACGTATGGGACTTCCCATCGGTACGCGGGTGAATGCAACCATGACCATGAATCTCAGGCACCTCCTGCACATCCTCGATATTCGGGGTGCCGGCGACGCGCAGGGGGAAATCAATTACCTCGCGTACCAGATGGCCAAAGAAACGGAGAAAGCCATGCCCCGGGTCATGGAAATCTACTTCGATGAAATGTATATGCGCAAGAACCGACTTTCACCATAAATCACCTCAAGATTGTTCTTCCGCAATATGCGGCTCGACCCCACCCTACCGCATCGCCCGTACCTGATCCGTGCTTCATCGGTTTTGACCCTGGATCATGCACTGAACTCTGCCGCCGGCATTCTTGTCGAAGATGGGGTCATAAAGAGGGTACCGCTTACTGCTGAAGCCGCGAGGAGCATAGCCAGACGGGAAAAAGTTCAAACGATTGAACGTCCCGGGCAGTGCATTCTTCCGGGATTCTCCGATGCTCACGTCCACCTGAAATGGCTGGGCGAATCGATGCATGAACCACAATTATCCCGTTGTACCAGCATTCAGGAGGTGCGGGAAACCCTTATTGCTCACGTTCAAAAGGCTTCTGTGGAACCGGGGACGCTGATACATGGCAGGGGATGGGACCCAGATAAATTGAATGTAAGTGACTGGCCCTGTGGGTCCGATTTAGAACACGAAGCACTGTCCGGTTATCCTATCGCCCTGCTCTCTCAGGATCACCATGCGTACTGGGTAAATGAAACGTTTCTCGATCAGGTCCAGCAGGTGTTATCCGGAAACGAGAATGGCCAGGTTGTCCGGGACGAACAGGGACATCCGACCGGTGTGTTCGTTGAATCGGCCATGGAACCGATCAACAAACACGTCGATAAGTTACGAGAACAGTCGGATACGGCCTCCCTTCTTCTGGATGGCTTTTCCGCACTCACCCGCCACGGAATCACCTGTATACATGATTTCGGACACCACAAACAGCTCGAGGCGCATCGAGACCTCCGTTCCTCGAGGGAAACCCTGCCCGACGTGGTGTTTTTCTGTTTTGCAGAATCCTGGAATCGTGCCCGCCGTCGGTATTCCTCGCCGGGACCGATTATGGACGGACTCGAATTCGCCGGTTTGAAGCTCTTTGCGGACGGGACCCTGAGTTCCCGGACGGCCGCCATGCTTGATCCGTACGACCAACCGCCGAAAGAAACCTCGAACCGGGGAGAACTCACCAGGACCTTCGAGGAACTACTCGATTCAGCTAACACAGCAGCCTCCAATAACTTCAGTACCGCGATCCACGCAATCGGAGATCGGGCCGTTCGGACCAGCCTTGACGTGTTATCAGAGGCATACGCCGATCCGGTTTCTCCGGACTATGCCCCTCGAATTGAACATGCTCAGTTCATTTCTCCTCCGGATCGTCGTCGGTTTCACTCCCACGAAATTTTACCCAGTATACAACCCTGTCATTTCTATTCCGATGCTCGAACGGCATCGAACATTCTGGAAACTCGGACGGATCGAATGTTTCCAATCAGGTCGCTGCACGAATCCGGTTCTTCCATGTTATTTGGCTCGGACGCCCCCGTTGAGCCTCCGGATCCATTCAGAAACTTACAGGTCGCCGTGCATGGTTCGCCAGAGGAATGCCAGCAGAAGATACATGAGACCATCCTCCCCCTGGAAGCGCTGTATTGCATCTGCAGGAACCCAAAATCCTATTTGAATCAGACCATCAATCGTGGGATGATCAAAGAAGGACAACCTGCCGATTTTGTCACGCTATCGGACAATCCACTTCAATTTTCATCTGCTCCGTTAACGGATATTAAGGTGCTCGAAACATACATTAACGGGCGCCGTGTCTACGATTCGTAACTCATGAAATTATCCAGATTTGTCGAAAAAGACTGGGTTTGTTGTAACCGGACCGCAGGAAATCGGACGGAAGCACTTGAGGAACTACTGAACTGCCTTCCGAAAAGAATCGGGAATGACGCAGCAAATCAACTGCTGGACGACGACTCGAGCCCGGATTCGGCGTTTACCGTCGGTAACGGGGTTGCCTTCCCGCATGCCCGAACATCGGCTATTGATAAAATCAAAGTGGCAGTCGGACTCTTCCCGGATGGGGTGCCCTACGAGGAAAACGCAGGAAAAGACGTACAGCTAATTGTCCTTTTTCTCTTCGACGAAAAACGCTCCGGGTTATATCTGAAAGTGCTCTCTGCCTTTTCGGAACTTCTCGAACGAGATGTTCATGTTGACAACCTTGCCAGAAGCAGTTCTCCGGATTCCCTAATGTCATACCTTGAAGCCACGGGTTCCCGTATTCTGGGTACATTTTCTTTACACGACCTCGTTTTACCCCCTGCCGGACTTCTCCGAACAACCGATACGGTTGAGGATGCCCTTCATTTACTAACCGAGCACCCCGACGAGCCCCTGCCGGTTCTCGATTCGGAAGGGGTACTTGTAGGTGAGATATCACACCCGGACCTGATCGGACTGTCCGTACAGGACTTCTTTGGAGGAATCCCAATGAACCATCAAAAGGAGTTCACCGACGTGCTCTCTGATTTCCTGACTCTCCACGGAGACACCCCCGTCGTCGACGTCATGTCCGGGGATCCGTTCTCACTGGACGACTCCTGTACACTTTTTGAAGCAACGTACAAACTGGTCGATGCCAGCAGAACCCATGCTTTCGTAACAGCAGAGGATCATCTTGTTGGAATCTTCCGGCTATCCAACTGGATCGATAAAATTGCCCGGCTCAATGCCTGATAATTCTTTTTTGTTTCATTTTTCAACCTTTCTATGGAATAATCCTCCCTTGCTACACGTTATGTTATCTGTAATTTTCGTAAAATACTGAGCTGATAACGCTAATTCCTGTATTCCTTTACTTCATTCATATCCCACCGAACTCTGTCATGAAAGTAGAAATCACCACTGTACTTTCTATCGCTATCCTTGCTTGCACGATCATTCTTACCGCCTGCTCCAGAACAGAAGATCCCCAGAATTCACAACCGAAAGCACAGGAATCCGACTCGTCTTCAAAAACAGAAAATAATCAGGACTCCAAAAAAGACAAAGACCCTGCCAACAGCAAAACATCCAGGATACCCTCTTTCTCCACGACAACTGTCAGGGGAGCGAGCATATCCTCAGAGGACCTGCATGGAAACGTCGCCGTAATCAACTTCTGGGGCACGTGGTGTCCGCCTTGTGTTGAAGAAATTCCTCATTTTCAAAAGACGTACGAGAGATTAAAAGACAAAAACCTAACCGTACTCGGCATCGCGGTACCTCAGGGTGGACGTGGTACAAAACCCGACGTCCTCTCGTTCATGAAGGACAAGGGAATGACCTATCCCGTCGTAATGCACGAAAATGTTCCGATGGATGCACTTCAAAATGCATACGGAAACATCCGGGGCTTACCCACCACCTTTGTGCTTGACGGTCAGGGCAAGCTGGCACAATCCTTTGTTGGGTACACAGGTGAAGAGAAATTGAAAAATGCCGTTGAACCCCTCGTTCAGGGTCAGGAATAGAGTCCCCGACGCGGTTTTGCGAGTGATATCGAAGTATCCCGCTCCATAATATCCTGGTGCATGCTCGCAGCACTCCCTCCAACCGGATAACACATGCAGGTTGAGATATACCATCACTTCTCGTATTTTATAAGCCGTTTGCAACGAGTTTGTTGCTTGATCATTACCGCGATATGGATGTAACCTGATCCGAACGAATGTAAGTCACCTACAGGATGCCGGCACACCCGATGATAGATATGTAGGAATGAACCATCTGTGATTATTGTGATTCACCTAACTTTAAAAGGTTTTCGGGTTATAGATTGGTTCAGATCAAGGTTCATGATCATTGCCTGCTAACCACCCTTATTCTTCCGATCCTGAATCCATATCATTCGATGTGTATTGAGGTCCATCGAACTTCAGGATGTTCCGGCGCCCCGCGGCACGCCTGAACATCACGGAGTTCGAATGGTCCGGCGATCAATTGAACCGTGGTCCTATTTTTGCCTGTTGTATCAATTGCTACGTTCTGGACACTTTTCGCTGACCCGACTCCGCTAATTTTTAAATCACGTTGATTACGTAACGTTTTCATGAAGACCATAGAAACGGATGTCCTTGTGCTCGGAGCTGGTCCCGGTGGCTATGAAACCGCAATCCGGCTCGAACAGTACGATATTGATACAACAATCGTTGATCACGGCAACCCGGGGGGGGTGTGTCTGAACTGGGGCTGTATTCCCTCCAAAGCTCTTATACACGCATCAAACGTATTTGAGGACATTCAACACGCAGATGAGCTGGGCATTGATGTCAAATCGCCCTCAGTAAACATGACAGCCCTGGTCGAGTGGAAAGATCGGATTGTCTCGCGCCTGACAAAAGGTGTGGAGCATTTACTGAATAGCTATGAAGTTAACGTGATATACGGTCACGGATCCTTCATTGCTTCCAATGAACTTGCTGTGACCCGGGAGGAGGATGATGATCTGACGGTTCGGTTTAACAACGCTATCGTCGCATCGGGTTCATCCCCGATTGAACTTCCGGGATTCAGTTTTGACGGCGAACACATTCTCTCCTCACGGCACATCCTTGAGCTGGAAGAGGTCCCTGATAACCTCGTTTTAATCGGTGGCGGGGTTATCGGTCTTGAACTCGGCACGGTATTTGCCAAGTTTGGTTCCAGCGTAACCGTGGTCGAGCTTATGGATCAGCTGCTACCGGGAACGGATCCTGATCTTGTGAAGGTTGTTCGGAAGAAACTTGAAAAATTCGGGGTGGACATACATCTTGAATCCACCGCCGAAGACATTGTTGAAAAACGCAAGTACAGATACGTTCAAATTGATACCCCGAATGGAAAAGAGGAAATTCAGGCGGACAAAGTCCTGATGTGTGTGGGTCGGCAACCGAACACGGACAACCTCGGTCTGGAAAACACGGACGTGGAAGTAAACGACGATGGATTCATCGAGACCGACCTTCACCAACAAACAACCGACGGTCGAATCTACGCCATCGGAGACGTCGCCGGACCCCCGCTCCTTGCCCACAAGGCTTCTTCTGAAGGGCTTGCTGTGGCGGGTGCCCTCGCGGGGAAATCAACTGCGGCTGACTTCCAGGCCATTCCCGGAGTGATCTTTACCGATCCGGAAATCGCCGAAACGGGCATGACCGTCGAAGAAGCGGAAAATCAGGGCTATAAACCGGTGGTGGGTACGTTTCCACTGCAGGCCTCAGGCCGTGCAATGACTACGAATAGTACGGAGGGACTTGTAAAGGTGATTGCGGACGAGGAGACCGACATCCTCCTCGGCGTGCAAATTGCCTCCGAGCATGCATCGGAACTCATTACTGAAGCCACCCTGGCGATTGAAATGGCGGCGACAGTGGAGGACCTGACCTTCACCATTCATCCTCACCCGACCTTCTCGGAATCCCTGCTGGAGGCGGCGGAAGATGTTCACGACCTTTCCATCCACAAACCATAACGAAAACCCAAAATGCAACGTATTGAACTTCAGCTTCCGGATAAGTTCGTGTTTACGACCGAAATGCCGGTTCGAGTGGATGACGTCAACTACGGTGGGCACCTCGGAAACGACCGGGTTCTCACCCTTGTACACGAAGCCCGGATACGATTTCTGAAAGAGCATGGATATTCGGAAATGGACATAGATGGAACGGGACTTATCCAGGTCAATACCGCCATTACGTATGAGGAGGAAGGCAAGCTTGGTGATCTCCTGAGCATACGGTGTGCCCCGGATAATGTGTCCCCGATGGGCTTCGACTTTTATGCTCAACTTTCGAAGGAGCAAACGGATGACGTAATCGCTTCTGTGCGGACTGGTATGGTGGGTTACGATACGGAGCGCCATCAACCCGTGCGCCTGCCCGAAACATTCGTCACAAGCATGAAAAACCTTGTCAGCAATACATAAATAACTGTTTGCCGTTACAAATGGTCGACGAGCACCCAGAATGTATTTGTGAGGAAATTCTTGAAGACGACGGTACATTCCCGAATAACCAGAAGCTCCCTGTACTGATTTATCCCTCCGCCATTTCCGGAACCGATAATTCGCTACCCGACAGTATGGAACGCATCTTTCAACAGAACGGGTGGAGCGGTTCGTGGCGTAACGGCATCTATTCCTACCACCACTACCACAGCACGGCTCACGAGGTCCTGGGCATTTATCGGGGATCGGTGACTGCACAGCTTGGGGGACCTGAAGGCATAACGGTCGACGCTTCACGGGGAGACGTACTTATTTTACCGGCGGGTACCGCCCATAAAAACCTGAAAAGCAGCGAGGATTTTCGATGCATCGGAGCGTATCCAGACGGCCAGAACTGGGACATGAATTACGGCAGAGAAGAGGAAAGACCCGGGGCGGACCGGAACATTGAGAGCGTTCCGCTCCACGGGCAGGATCCTGTTTTCGGGCGTGACGGCCCACTAATGGAGCGGTGGGATATCCGGTGAATCTTCCCCTATGGAAAAATTCCCATCTGCTGGTAGGTAACCGCGATTTTCCGTAAGGCGTTCACAAACGCCGCAGTGCGAAGGTCCGTATCGAGTTCACGCTTCGTTCCCAGCATTTCTTCCAGTGCCATGATCATCGTATCTTCAAGTCCCGAGTTGACGATCTCACGTTCACCGGCCCCGAAACGTACCTCCTGAACCAGTTTTCGGATCCGATCCTCCCCGATATCCTCCACAGTAAGCTCGTCAACGGCGCTTAGAATCCGCCGGGCATTCTGTTCGTCAAACCGCCTGCTCAACCGGCCGTGTCGCACGTGTGATAGATTCTTCAACCACTCAAAATAGGAGGCTGTCACCCCTCCGGCATTCAGATACACATCCGGAATAACCAGCTTCCCACGTTCCAGAAGCAACTCATGAGCTGCGTAGGTGGTGGGACCATTTGCCGCTTCAGCAATCATATTCGCCCTGATGTCAGGTGCGTTTTCCGTCGTAATGACTCCTTCAAGAGCGGCGGGAATCAAAATGTGACAATCCCTTTTCATCACCTCCACCGGCGGGGTGATATTCTTTGCGCCGGGAAAATCAAGAAGTGACCCGGTCTCATGCCAGTGGTCCATGACCCGCTCCAGGTCGAACCCGTCCTGCTTGTAGATGGCACCGTCAATCTCGGCAAAACCCACCAGGTTCGCCCCCGCCTCCTGTAGATATCTCGCGGAGTTATATCCCACGTTACCAAGCCCCTGAACGATCACTTCCTTGCCATCAAGACCCCGTGTTAAGCCGACCTCGTGCATTGCGTCCCGGTGATCACAAACTTCTCGGATACCAATAAATACACCGTAGCCCGTCGCTTCCTCACGTCCTCGAACCCCTCCTTGAGAAACCGGCTTTCCGGTCACACAGGCGGTACTGTTGAGCGGATCATCCGTCATCTGGTTATACGTATCAAGAACCCAGGACATCTCCCGTGCACCGGTTCCGTAGTCCGGTGCCGGCACATCCTCACCCGGCCCAATATAATCCTTTCGCATCATCTCGTACGTAAATCGACGGGTGATGCGTTCGAGCTCACTCTCCGAAAACTGCCGCTTATCAATACAGACCCCTCCTTTCGCGCCCCCGAAAGGCACATCCACAATCGCACACTTGTACGTCATCAACGAAGCCAGCGCAACAGTTTCATTCGCATTAACGGTCGGTGCATACCGAATGCCTCCTTTGGTGGGGCGCTTGTGATGACTGTGTTCTGCCCGGTACGCCGTGAGTACTTCAATCGATCCGTCGTCCCGTTCCAATGGAAATTCAAACGTACAGGTGTTGTCGCAGGCTTTGATCTGATCAAGCAACCCGCGATCAAATTCCGTTTCCTGTGCCGCCTGTTCAAATGCCTTCTGCACCTGTTTCAGAAAAAAGGTCTTGTTTTGACTCATGACATTGTTAGGAATCAGAACTTAGGAAGATGAACTGGATTCAAAAAGACGTAAAACCGTTTTCATGTCATCCGGCAGGGGGGCCTCGACGGAAACCCGCTCATCGGTCTCGGGATGATCAAATGAAATCCAACGGGCGTGCAGGGCCTGTCGATGCAGCAAGGCATCATTTTCATCTATATCCGTCGTGTCCTCCGCGGTGTACTCCAGGTCGGAGGGAAGAAGGATATCACGATCACCGTAGTACGTGTCCGCCACAACCGGATGTCCGATCGATTCCATGTGAACCCTGATCTGATGCGTTCGCCCGGTCTCAATCTTGAGGGAAACCAAACTGAATTTTTCGTATCGTTCTTCCACCCGATAAGTCGTCACCGCACGCTTTCCGTCTTCACGCACAGCTCGTTTAATTCGATTGTCCGGATCACGACCGAGTGGTTTTTCAATTCGATCTTCGTCGAACCGTGGACATCCACGCACCAGAGCCAGGTATTCTTTATCCACGTTCCGCTGCTCGAACTGCTGACTCAGATGTGATTTTGCGTGCTGGGTCTTTGCAACGATGATCGCTCCGCTGGTTTCCTTGTCCAGTCGATGGACGATTCCGGGACGGTAAATTTCCTCCTCGTTCGTTCGATTTGTCAGGTCGAAGTCACAGTACCCCAGAACCGCATTCACCAGTGTGCCGGAACGATGTGATGAATCCGGGTGCGTCACCATCATCGGAGGCTTGTTCACCACGAGCAACTGTTCGTCCTCGTACAGCACATCAATGGGGATGTCTTCCGGTTCGGGCCGGGGTTTCACGATCCGTGGAATCTGTACCTCAATTCGATCCCGGTAATTTAAATTGTAGGATTTTTTCGTGGTCACTTCCCCGTTCACCCGGACCAGCCCCTCTTTGATAATATCCTGAAGCACGGATCGTGAATAACGCTGAAGCCGACGGGCCAGGTACACGTCCAGCCGGTAATCAACCCGCTGTTTCTTATTAATCTCATACACCTTTTTTTGAAGGTTTTCGTAGTCAAGTTCTTCGTACATCACGGTAATCGATCTGGAAAAGTTTCAACAATGGCGATCAAACTCTGACACGATGTTTTTTCCGAATATTTTTCCGTTTCATGAAAGGCTACCGGGTTATGGACGATTTTGAAACCAGTCCAGGGTTCTTGCAAGGCCTTCTTCGAACGAGATTTGAGGTTCAAAACCAAGCTTTTCCCTTGCAGGTTTCGGATCACACTTCTTCCGCTCTTCGTACGTGAGTTCGTGAGATACAAATTTCGGTTCCCTGACCTCCCGCTCTAATATATCGTCGATTCGCTCAAGCAACTCACGATCCGACAACCGTCTACCACTGCAGATATCAAACGCTGATCCCGCGTATTCCGGTGAATGACCCCCAAGCAAAAATGCATCCACCACATCCTCTACAAAGATATAATCATGTCCCTGTCGTTTCGTCCTGGACAGCTCGGGCGCAGAATCATCAAGAACCTGCTGTATAAGCGAAGAGAGGTCCCCGGCGTATCCCCTCTCCTGTTGCCCGGGCCCGAACACGTGAGACAGCCGGAACAGAAGTACGGGCAAATCATGCCGTTCAACGTACGTCTCAGCGTATAATTCCATCGCGCCTTTCGTCGCAGCATATACTGTACAGGGTGAATCGGCATGACTCCTGTCATATCCGCTTACCGCCGCTCCTCTGACGGTGCTTCCCGCGAACACGACCGATTCGGGGTCTATTCGCCGGGCAATCTCCAGCAGTCGAAGCGTGCTTGTAACATTTGCCCGATGTATCAACGCTGGATCCGACTCCGAACGAGAAACCGATGGGATGGCAGCAAAATGAAAAACATGCTCTACGTCCGGGAACCCCTGAAGAGGACGGCTCATCTTTGCCAGATCACTCTCGATAAGCTGAATGTCCTCCTCCACCTCTGAAATGTTTGTCCGGAGTCCCGAGGAAAAATCGTCGATCACAATCACATCTGCCCCATATATTACAAGGCGCCTGACCAGATGAGACCCGATAAATCCGGCTCCGCCGGTCACCAGTACGTTCCGATTTCTATACGCTTCGGGGTCAATCATCCTGATTTCGGTTGTCTGGAACAATTACGAAATATATCGGCTCTCATAGCTGTCTTCTCAGCAGTCCCCTTCTTAATATAATTACCTTGATAGAAAGGGTTCAGTACGAATGATATTCCAGAATTTGCTTCATTAAAACGCTCATTGTCCCTCATGATGCATTCCAGACCGCACTTCTTCTGATGAAAAGAAGATAAGATTTATTTTTTTGTTTTTTAACAGAAAAATCATTACACTACCGAAACCGAATTCATCGGTTGAATTACACATCCCAACCAAACCATGACAGCTCAAAACGTTTACGTTGCTTCTTTCATATGTTTGCTTATCCCGTTCGTTGCCTGTAATACACCCAATCAATCGGCAGAGATACGGGAACGACAATTACGAACTGAAGAGATTTCAGACCTCCAGATCAGTTCGACGAAACAGACATTGGTCGAAGGTCAACGAACCCGCGTTAGCGCTCTTGCCATGGTCGGGGGCTCCGTTTACTCCGTAACGGGAAACACGGAATTTTCCATCGAGGGACCGGGAAAAATTTCTCGGGACGACGGAAAGGCGTACTACATTGCGGAAGCACCAACTGGAGACAACCCCTCCGTCGTACGGGGCTTCCTTGATCCGGGTGCTTACGGGAACAAAGGCAAATCACTCAAAAGTCAGCCTCTGAACATCTTCGTTGTGTCAGAGGAAGATCATGGCGTTCACATGCCCGATATGCATTCATTTCAGGAGTAATCCGGTGCCGGTAGTTGGTTAAACTGATACCCACGTCCACGAAGAAATACCACTCTTTCTTAAAGTAATGAATCAACCTGTCCACCATCCGCCTGAATCGTGGCACCGTTGATGTACGAGGCCTTTTCGGAACACAAAAACGCAACAAGCGCACCAATTTCCTCAGGCGTGCCCGGACGGCCGAGGGGATTCTTATCTCCGAGGCCATCAATATACTCTTCGACGGTCTGATCGGTCTCCTTCGTATTTTCCCGGGCCAGTTGCTCCACACGACTGGTGTGCACATAGCCGGGACAAACGTTATTAACGAGAACCCCCTCCTCCCCCACTTCCTTCGACAGGGTTTTGGCCCAGCCCACGACAGCTGAACGAAGACTGTTTGACAGCATTAAATTCTCAATCGGTTCCTTCACGGAAATCGAGGTGATATTCACGATCCGTCCCCATCCCTGCTTTTTCATCCCGGGAACCACCCCCCTGGCAATTCGAAGGCTGCTCATCAGTGTACGTTGTACGGCCTCGTTCCATTCCTGTTCGGACAACTCATCGAACGTTCCTGGAGGCGGCCCCCCGTTGTTTGTTACGGCAATGTCCACGTGATCCACCGTCTGCTCAATATGCGATATCAATTGCTCAATCCCCTCGCGCGTATCCAGATCCACCGTCACCGGAAATACATTAGCATGGGTTGTATGCTCAATCTCATGTGTGGATTCCTCAAGATCCTCCTCCCCGCGTGCGCAGAGCACGAGGTCCACACCCTCCTTGGCAAGTTCAACGGCACATCCTTTTCCGATACCCCGGCTCGATGCAGCAACAAGAGCGGTCCGATCCTCGATTTTTAAATCCATCAGTTCCTCCGATGAAGTCCTTTTACGTTCAAACGAAAATGACCAAAACGGCATTCACTAAAATTATAATCGGTTTGAACTGAAATGATAATGCTCCACATAATCTCCTCAAACAGGAGAACGAAAGGATGAATCCATATTAAAATGGCTTCGTGCCTTACAGATCCGGTAGCGATACATGGCCGTTTATCTTCCGGTCCATCCCTCCACATCGTGAACGAATCGGTCCCTGGTTGACAGTACCCCATAAATGCGGCAAAATAATGAATCAAAGTTCACCTCCTCAGCGTAAGCGAGAGTTTAATCCAATCATTCGGTCGGATGGTGAACGGGATCCTTGAGTTCTGGCACGCTGTTCCGAGATTCCACCCTGTTCTCGCATTCAGTTGTTCTTAACTTTGCACCCAATTAAACTAAAATAGACATGGAGATTGACGAATTAAAATCTTCGCTGGATCAGGATTCTCCACCTTCAACACTGTCGCCCCCTCTGAAAGCACTCTGGCATGACGCCAGTGGAAACTGGGATCAGGCTCATGAGATCGCGTCGGATTACGGAGGAAAAATCGGTGCCTGGGTCCACGCCTACCTGCACCGGAAAGAAGGGGATAAAAGCAATGCATCCTACTGGTACAATCGCGCCGACAAAGAGATGCCCGATCACGATCTTGAAACAGAATGGACACAGATCACGGAAGAACTGTTATCCCGCTCCTGAATTGATCCCCTTCGTACCGGTCCTGCATTCGAGCACCCCGGTGTAAAATTAATTTATTCGAATATAATGGCTGTAGATCTGCATGTCGGTATGTGATCTGACCCCGCTGTACACATGATTATCCTTCCTGACAACAGATCTTATCTCCGTCGGCTCACTTTGTCTCCTGAACGTACTGTTCGTAGGTTTTCTGCATTTTCTGTCTGGGGTTGTCTTCCGGAAACCCACCGGGACTGATCATCACATGAATTCGATAGGTGGCGGACTCCCCTTCCTCAATCGTATCTTCGAAATAGACACCAAACCGGCCGTACGGTCGATACGCGCTGTAACGGTTATTCTTGCCCGGTAGCGTCGGATGAGCCATATGTAGAACACGATATCGTCGGTCGTCAATCGTAAACGTCTGCGCGGCCCACGGAATAGTTTTCCCCTCTTTGACGTCCGATTTGCTAACACCTTTCGGATACAGGTACTCCGCCGAGTTGTTTTCGGCCACCGCCTGACTCGCACGGAACTGATACCCTCCGTGTTCGGGATCTCCCTTCAAAACCGTTTTTCCCTGGGTCGCAATTACGGTGGAACGCTGGTCGATTGCCAATCTTTTGTTGGACGTCGGACGATGAACGGTAATCGTTCGCTTCTCAACAAGAAATTCCTGACCATCCACCACCCAGTCGATACGAAGCGTAACCCGTGCGGCATGGTCGGTGGTTTGTTTCTTCAGAATCTTCCGGAATTCCTGTCGTGCATCATCACCCATGTGCCACATGTCGTACGTTCCAATTCCCTCCACCTTGGCGTCAGACATCCCGAAAAATATGCCACGGTGGTGCGTGTATTTCCCATGGGGACCTTTCGTCAGAGTTCGCTCCGCCTTCGGATCAAGCGGGTCGATTACATGTGTGAAAACCTTGTATGTTTCATGCGCCCGTTCATCCGAGGATTTGTCGTTGGCGACCATCAGCCGAACCAGCGGTCGGTCGTTAAAGGAAATATCAATGTGACGGTTCTTCACCTTCTGAATGTCAAAATCGCCGGCCGTCGCAACGTGGCATCCAATCAGTACGAAATACACCGCTAAACAAGAATAGAACATCTTGATTTTCATATCATGATTATCAGCAATCAGAAGATCATGAAACAGAGGCGCGTTCAGGAGGTACAGCACATCAATTTATAATTCATTACTGAATAGATTAACAGTCCAGCTCAGCCGATTCATATCGTCTACATTTTGCATATGTAAAGGGATTGAATACCGAACCATGTAAATGATGCCAGGACGTATTACGCTTCAAAGAACAACGCTTTACTGACAGTTCACTTCTTTATGCTCACCGTGATTGACGAGTTCGTTCAACCGGTCAAGTTTCTGGTTGATCCGGCTCGATACATCGTCCGGTTCCCGAGATAACTCTGGAATTGCATCCCGGTAGTTGATGTTCTCCGAGTTCAATTTATCCGCCAGTGGAGATATTAAACGATCAATTTTCATTCGAAGGAGATCCAGCACCGCCCGGGTCGTTCGGCGCAACTCATCATCCGAAAATTGATTGACCACGTCTTCCAATCCGACCCGCCGCAGGCTTAACACATCATGAATATACTTGTAGAGCGACCGGAAACGCTGTGTTCTGATGGTTTTCCGATCACCGGACAGAACAAAACGCATGAACTGGAAATAAGGTGGAGTTCGAAGCCTCTTCAGCTGATCGACGACGCAGTGCAGGTCCTTCAGTTGATGAAAAACATACGTTTCTAAATCAGAAAATGAATAGCTGGTGTGAGCCTGGTCCAACTTTTTTTGAATTTCCTGAATGGTTTCTCGATCGTACTGTTCCATGTGATACAGCACATTGATATTGGAACCAAATCCCCGCTGGACGTACGCGTCCGGCCAGGCGAACGGAGATGCCCCGACCTGTTTGAGCACCGTCATGGACAGAGCATTTACCTTCTTTGAGAGGATGTATGAGAGCTTTAAAAGTTCCCCACGAAGCGAGGGAAAGGGAAGAATAACGTAGGACTTCTGCCGCTCCTGTATCCAGCCTTTTAACTCTTTGACAGCGTTCCGCACCTCCATAAACCTGTTAAATAATTTCATTTCGATCTGTTCCTGATCCTCTTCGTAAGCGGACTGTGCCAGTTCTCGCCAGGACATCCAAGCATCGATGAGGGACTGACCGCGCCGGCGTAGCTCATTAAGCATTCGATCGTGAAACTGTTCAACCTCCGCCCGGCTACCCACGGTAACGGCGAACTCCACGGCGTGAGGGTGATTCTGAAATAGCACGCTCAGCTTTCCCTGCTCCGGATCCGAGAGATATTCGGACATACGCTCAACCAGCGTCGGCCTCTCAATTAACTGCCTGCCACTCAAACGAACCCGATACAAACCAGGAGGAACGTTCGCACGGGACCCCCCTACCTGAAACGTCAGATCAACCTTCCTGTTCTTCTGGATCGTTAACGTTTTCCGATAACGCTCAAGTTCACGATCCTGCCAGAACAACGTGACATCAACGTTTGCTCCCGGTTGAACATGCTTGAGCCGTCGCGATAGATGAAATGTATATCCATTGCTTTTTTCTCTTCGTACGGTGAATACGGGCTCATGCTGTTTGTCACGATTATCCGTGTTTACCTGTTCTCTCGTTTGCTTCGGTTGTTTATTTTTAGTCGCAACCGAATTGGAAGACGGTGCTGACGTCGAACGAGTGGAAGAACCTCTTCGTTCCGAGACCCGAAGCAAAAGAAAAATGCCAATCACGAAAAGAAACACAAGCCCCGCACAGAAGTATAAAATGTGATTCGTCCAATATGCGGAGTCGGACACGTTCTCAGAATCTAATCCCATCTCATATCAACCGAGAAATTCGTACATCCGTTTCAAACAGAACTGCTTATCAACATCAACAGGCCAAAAAGTCATCAGTGTGTAATTCGATAACGGTACACATATGGGAACATCAGTTCAAGTTCTGCCGTCCGTACACCGTGAAAAATTCAATACCCAAAAACCAGTGATCATCACAGAAAAAGCTTCTTATAGTCTTGTTAAAAAGGAGAGGACGATGACGATAGCCGAGAGGTCATTCGAGGGAACTGATAATCGACATATTTCATCTTCGGAAGGCCGCTGAAAAACGCTTACTTCGTCATTCGATCACTTTGATACGTTGTAGTGAAACAATACCGTTACTCACTGAATTGCATTACTGAGAAGAATCAGGACGGGCTGAAAATCGAATGTAACGTATCCTGGTGACAGATATGAGACGGGGATAACTGGCAATAGATATTCGACCATGCTTGTTCGGACCTGGCTTTGATCCCCAACGCCCTCTTCACAACCTGTTTTGCTTACGTTTTACGTTGTGAGACCTGTTCCACGTTCTCCTGTTGAGTCCAGATCCGAGATAAAACAGTACCTGAACACCAATTGAACCGATTTTTAATTACTTGTCGGATGAGGTCTGATCTTTCTTCTTCTGGGTCTCTGTATACGCCGCGGCCAGCTCGCCCGGCTTGACATCCCGCACATGGTTAACAATTTTATCAATTTGATCTCGCATCTCCCGAATCGTATTGATTTTTCCCTTCAGATTTTGAATGCTCGATTGATGTTTTTCCCGGAACGCACGTTCAAAATTCACCATCTGATTCGGCTGCTCGATGCTAATCTCCTTAAGAGCGTCTTGATACGACGTCATCAGATCCACCCCTTCCGTTGAAAGCTGGTACATCGCCTGCACGTACTGTGACATGTCCCGAACGGCCTCGGCAATGGATTGCTCCTGTTTTCCGTAATTCGTTCCGAGTCGACTTACGATGTTTTGAATGGCATCGATCGGAAAATTGTACTTCTTACGTTCCTCCTTGAAGTTCGCATACCTGAGACCCACCATAGCAGAATTAATTTCTTCCAGCTTTGCTTTTTTCTGCTCCTTCAATTGATCTGGTTCCTGAGTTTGCCAGACCTGTTTGGGGGGCGGATCCATATGGTCCTCAAAAAACATCATCGATATTGTGCTGATCCCCTTGCTCTCCTGACTGTCCCCGAGTTCTTTTGCCCGGTTGACAAATGCTTTGCTGAGTTGAAGCATCGCTTCCAATCGATTGGCACGGGACGCAAACGGTTTTTTTGTTTTAATCCGCTGCAGGTTCCCTATTTTTTTCTGAAGCCTCTGTACGTCTTCTTTCAGCATTTCCTGACCACCGGGCAGACGGTTGCTCCGGTCTCGAAACAGGGACCGAAGTCGATTTACCCTCCGACGCATCTTATGCCACGTCGTGCCTTCCCCCACATCACGCCAGTACTGATTCCATTCCGTCTGAACCTCCTGCATCACCTGCTTCTGTTCCTCATCCGTTTTATCATCACTGTTCATTACCCGGTCAACACGGGATACCAGCCGAATGAACAGAGGAAACAACTCATTGTATTTTGAACGAATCCATGAACGCACCTTCGATATTCGCTCATCGAACCAGCCTTCCATTTCCGGAACACTCTGGGCACTGGAAATAAGCTCCCCCAGAAATACGCGACGAAGCAGTGGGGCACCGGCAAGCTGCGGTTGCTCTTGAACAATCTCATTATCACTCATACGTCGTCGTTTCAGGACCTGTTGATCCGATGGTTCCCAGTCCGATAGAACCTTATTAATGTACAATGGATAGATCTCCAACAACTTCCTCATACTGTTCAACACCATTGTACCTGTTCCTTTTTCTCGGGCCGCCTGATAAAGGTTTCGAAGTTCAGAGAGCGTTTCGTTCGTTTGCTCCCGCACTGTTCCCTCCACTTCCTGTGCCTGTTGCCGATCCCCGGCCGACCGGATCGCCCGTAGGTCACTGATGCGTCCTTGATTTGTCATATAATGTTTGAGGAAGGTTCTGTGAAACGTGGCAACCTCCTCCGGGAAGTTCGACTCATCCGACCCCAGGTCCCCCTTGTCTCCTGTTCTTTCCACCTGTGACTGTACGGTTCCGGCGTGTATCATTAAGAGAACAACACACGCCATAAATGTCAGTACAATTCCGTATTCCTGTGTTTTAACGGTTCTCATGTATTTTGCACGCTCCCACCATGTTACGGTGAATAATATGCCAGACTTTTCAACTGCTTTTTCTCGTAAAACACCGTGATGTCCTCAAAAAACGGTGTCACGTTCATCGGGGATC